>NZ_JAXMIH010000017.1 GCF_034366625.1 Prosthecobacter sp. | reverse complement strand
TGATCGCTTCTGGTGAATGGCCGCTCTTGGCGATCAATACGTCCAGCGCTTCATCAAGCGCTTGGTCTTCATTCGTTTTGGGTCTTCTCATCTGTTCCTGTCCTCGGTCTTGCCCCTCCACACAAACTTTCTGACAGGCTCTATTGCAGGACGGCAACGGCGTGCTGTAACCGCCCCGGCAGCCCTTTTCGGGACACAGCGGGGCGATGCAGGCTCGCTCAGTCCGTCCGTCAGCTTTTGGCGGCGGCTTTTTTCTTCTCGGCCTGAAGGGCGGCTTTGTCGGCGGCGAGCTGGGCCATGGCGGCGGCCTGACGGGCTTTCTGCTTGGCTTCGTATTCGGCGATGGCCTGGGTGCGGGCGGCGGCACGGCGGGCCTTGGCTTCTTCATCGACCGCGCTGTTTTTTTGACGTTCGGCGTCTTGCAGGGCCTTGGCGGCGGCGAGTTCGGCGGCACGCTTTTCCTGGGCGAGCCGGGCGGCTTCCTTTTCAGCAAGGGCTTGGGCCTTGGCGGCGGCTTTTTCGGCCTCCGCCTGCTCTTTGGCGATGCGTGCCGCTTCTTTTTCCGCGAGAGCCTTCACTTTGGCCGCCGCTTTCTCGGCATCGGCCTGTTCCTTGGCAAGACGGGCGGCTTCTTTCTCGGCCAGCGCCTGCGCTTTCACCGCAGCCTTCTCGGCATCGGCCTGCTCCTTGGCAAGGCGTGCGGCTTCCTTGGCCTCGGCGGCGGCGACCATGGCAGCCATGCGTTCCGCGATGGCCTTGTCTTTGGCGGCAGCTTTCTCGGCATCCGCCTGTTCCTTGGCCAGACGGGCGGCTTCCTTCGCCTCGGCGGCAGCAATCTTCGCGGCTTCACGCTCGGCCTGCTCCTGCGCCTTGGCAGCGGCTTTTTCGGCGGCGGCCTGTTCTTTGGCGAGGCGCTCGGCTTCTTTGGCTTCCGCCGCAGCGACTTTCGCGGCCTCCTTTTCAGCCAGCGCCTGCGCCTTGGCCTCGGCGGCGGCCACCATGGCAGCCAGACGTTCGGCGATGGCCCGCTCTTTGGCGGCGGCCTTCTCGGCTTCCGCCTGTTCTTTGGCCAGACGTGCGGCTTCTTTCTCGGCCAGAGCTTGAGCCTTGGCGGCTTCTTTTTCGGCAAGTTCCCTGGCCTTGATGGCAGCAGCAGCGGTTTTGATGGCTTCGAGTTCGAGCAAGGCCTGCGCCTTGGCGGCAGCCGCGGCTTCTTCCTTGGCAATGCGCGCGGCTTCCTTGGCTTCCACGGCGGCGATGCGTGCCGCTTCTTTTTCCGCGAGTGCCTGGGCCTTGGCGGCTTCCTTGGCCACGAGATCGGCGGCGGCCTTGGCTTCCATGGCGGCGGTGAGCTGCGTGACGTGATCGATCAGGCGCTGGCTGAGTTCAGCGGAGGTGGCAGTCAGTGTGGGCGCGGCTTCGGCGAGCACGCGCGGCTCGATCTCAAGCGTTTGGAGTTTCTGGGCGGTGTCGGCAAGAAAGGCGAGGAATTTGGGATCGAGTTTGGTGGTCATTGCGATGGTCGGAAAACGGGCGGGGATGAATGGTCAGAGATGGGCTGGTGTAAAGCGGGGAGGTCAAGAGTCGTCAAGGAATCGTCAAGGAATCGTCAAGTGGTGGTCAAGAGGGTCAAGGCTCGACTCTTGACCATGCTTGACGACGCTTGACCGTTGCTGTGCGACTCCGCCCTCCTCAATCCACAAACAGCATCTCATTCCCCGCCAGCAGCGCCTGCGCATACTGCGACCATGCGGAAGCGTCCTGCTCACGGCCAAGGACGAAAGCTTTCGCCATCCCGGCCTCATGTGCGCTCGGCTGGCGGCCAAACAGGCGCGCATACATCTCCTCAATGCGGTGCGACATTGCCCAACGGCCCAGCACATCCGCCTGCTGCTGCATGAAGGGGGAATTGAGCGCGAACAACCCCTGCAAGGGCGTGATGGTCTCCGTGCGCCATGGATTGTGCGCGCCGGGATCGGGTACGTCGTGAATGCGCAGCATCGGGTCCATGTCCTGGCGATCCGAGGCACCGTAAAGCGAGCGGCGCAGATTCTTGGCGTCGCTGATGGCGGACGCCTGACCGCCCATCTTGAGGTCGATCTGACCCGTGGCGCTGAGGATGGCATCGCGCCAGGCTTCCCAATCGAGACGACGGCGAAGCATCCGGCCGTAGAGCTTGTTTTCGGGATCACGCTTCTCGGATTCGGCGGCCACGCTGCTCTGCTGCCACGTCGCGGAGTTCAAAATCTCACGATGCAGCCACTTCAGCGACCAGCCGTGCTCCATGAAACGACCGGCGAGATCATCAAGCAGCTCGGGATGCGTCGGTGCTTCGCCGAGATTGCCAAACTCGCTCGGCGTATCGACCAAGCCGCGACCGAAGTGGTGCTTCCACACGCGATTCACGATCACCCGCGCCGTGAGCGGTGCGGCATCCTCCACGATGGCCTGCGCCAGTTCCAGGCGACCGCTGCCGGTGTTGAATTTGCGTGGCAAGCCGGTCTTGGATGGGAAGACCGACAAGAAACGACGTGGCACCGTCTCGCCCAAATCATTCGGATTGCCGCGCTTCATCAGCTCCAGATCACGGGCCATGCCCATCTTGAAATCGAGCTTCGTGCCGTGCTCCTTCTCCTTGTTCACGACAAACAGCGCTGCTTCCTCGACTCCGTTTGCCATGAGCATGTTGTAGTGCGGCGTTCTGCTTTTGAGCGCCTCGATCTTCGCCTGCATCGCCGCCGTTTGTTCCTTGAGGTCCTTCGGTTTCTTCTTCGCCAGTTCCTTGATCTGCTTTTCGAGCGATGCCACCGCCGCCCGCGCCTTCTCCACCGGCTTCCAGAACTCATCGCTCATCGTCGGCAGCTCGGAGAGCTTCACGGAGGCGAAGACGCCGGCGAGCGCATAATAATCTTGCGCCGTGATCGGATCGGACTTGTGATCATGGCAGCGGGCACACGCCAGCGTGAGGCCGAGGAAGGTGCGGCCGATGGCATCGACATGCTCCTCCCATTCATCGGCCACGGTCGTCTTGATGATCTCCGGCGGCAGTTGCAGCTCTTTGAAATACGTCGGGCTCAGACCGATGAAGCCCAGCGCCACGCGATCCTTCGGCCCGCACTCCGGCAGGAAGTCAGTCGCGAGTTGCCGCACGACGAAGCGGTCATACGGCATGTCCTCATTGAGTGCTTGCACCACCCAGTCACGATACAGGTACGAGAACTTCGTCGAATCGAGCCAGTCCGGCGTGATGTCCGTGTAGCGCGCCAGATCCAGCCAGTGGCGTGCCCAGCGCTCACCGTAATGCGGACTGCGCAGCGTTTCATCCACCATGCGATTCCACGCCATCGGCGGACTCTCGGCCGGCGGCAGCCCTGTGAGGTCAAAGGCCAGCCTGCGGCTCAAAACACGCGCCTCAGCCTGTGGCACCGGTTTCAGCCCGGCGGCCTCCATCTTGGCGAGGATGAAGTAGTCGATCCGCGTCTTCGGCCATGCCGCATCCTTCACCTTCGGCAAGGCCACGCGCTTCAACGGCGCAAAGGACCACGGCACCGGTTTCGGCCCTTCGTCTTTCTTGGCGAAGACAAAGCCTGCCGATGCCAGCAGCATCAGCAACACCTTCGATCCAGTTCTGAAAGCCGGTAAAATCACCCCCAAACTACACCGCTCGCCCCGCAGAGCTTTCATCCCTGGCATTCGTCATTCTGAATTCGTCATTCGGCATTCCTTGGCCGCCTTGTGAATTTTTTCACAAATCCCGGTTGCCGCGCCTTTTCGCACTGGAATACTGACGCCCATGGCCTCCCCCGTCCAGTATCTCCCCGGCAAAGAACCGCATGCGCGCGAGAAGCGCCTCATCTTCAAAAACATCGACCGCGTCGGCTTCGATCCGTCCATTGAGTGCTACCTGAAGGACGGCGGTTACGAGCAGCTCAAGAAGGCGCTCAAGATGGAGAAAACGGCCATCATCAACGAAGTGAAAGCCAGCGGCCTGCGCGGTCGTGGCGGTGCGGGCTTTCCCACCGGCGTGAAGTGGGGCTTCATCCCGCCGACGAACACCAAGCCGGTCTATCTCATCTGCAACGCGGACGAATCCGAGCCCGGCACCTTCAAGGACCGCTACATCATGCATCAGGACCCTCATCAGTTGATTGAGGGCATGGCCATCTCCTGTTTCGCCGTGAACGCGAAGCTGTCCTACATCTACGTGCGCGAGGAGTTCCCGCACGCCGCCAAGATCCTCGAAAAGGCCATCGCTGAAGCCCACGCGAAAGGTTTCCTCGGCAAGAACATCCTCGGCTCCGGCTTCGACTGCGAGATCTACGTCCATCGCGGCGCCGGTGCCTACATCTGCGGTGAAGAAACCGGCCTCATCGAGTCCCTCGAAGGCAAGCGCCCCTACCCGCGCATCAAGCCGCCGTATTTCCCCGCCGCGCTCGGCCTTTACATGAGCCCGACCATCGTGAACAACGTCGAGTCCCTCTGCCATGTGAAGCACATCATCGCGATGGGCGGCGCGGAGTACGCCAAGCTCGGCACCCCGAACAACACCGGCACCCGCATCCTCTGCGTCAGCGGCGATGTCGTGAACCCCGGCTACTACGAAGTCGAAGTCGGCAAAGTCACCATGGGCGAGGTCATCGACGTGCTCTGCGGCGGTCTCAAACCCGGCCGCAAGCTCAAGGCCATCATCCCCGGCGGCAGTTCCTCCAAAGTGCTGCGTGCCGATGAGACGTACAAGCTCAAGGACGGCCGCGAGATCGGCATCATGGACATCCCGATGGACTTCGACACCATGGCCCAGTGCGGCACCATGGCCGGCTCCGGCGGCGTCATCATCATGGATGACAGCCGCAGCATGACCTGGGTCATCAACAACCTGAACGCCTTCTACGCCCACGAATCCTGCGGCCAATGTACGCCCTGCCGCGAAGGCAGCCTGTGGATGAAGAAAATCAGCGACCGCATCGTCGCTGGCGACGCCAGCCCCGACGACGTGGACACGCTGGAGACCGTCGCCAACCAGATCGAAGGCAAGACCATCTGCGCCTTCGGCGAAGCCGCCTCCTGGCCCACCCAAAGCTTCATCAAGAAATTCCGCGACGAACTCAAAGGCGACTGCAAACCCGACCTCGCCGGCAAAATCGTGGCCGAAGAAACGCTCGTGGCTGCGGCGGGGTTGGTGGTTTGATGTGGAGCGCCGACGAGTCGTCGGCGCTTAACAGCAAACTCGACATTCACGACAGTCATCGGGTAAAACACACCCATGACTGACGAACAGCGCATTGATCGCATGGCGGGGTGCTCGCGCCTTGGCAAAGGAGTGCTCGCCATCGGTGCTTTTATTCTGGCTGCACTTTGCCTGCTTAGCATGAACCGCTGTTTTTATATGACGGATGTCAATGGCCTCCATATGGAAGTTTTACAGACGGCCCAAGACCTCAGCGTGGCGGTATCTTCATACGCCGAGGAATATCACCGATTCCCCATAGAAGAGACCCATTCAAAAGCCGCCGACACCTCCTTCCGCTCCCGCGGAACCTTGCTGCCGACTCTGATTGGAGAGGAAACTTCCGAACTCAATCCTCGAACAATCAAATTTACTGAGTTTCGCATAGCCAAAGACCGTAAATTTGGCCTCTGGCAAGACGGCGAAGAATGGGTGCTCAGCGACCTCTGGGGCGAGCCGTACTATATCGTTCTCGATACGAATGAGGACAACATGATCGCGAATCCCAACCTGGGCGCGGCAAAGTCGCTTTCACAGATCCCCGCAAAAGTCATCATCTACTCCTCCGGCCCGGATCGCGATCCCAAGACCTGGCACGACAACATCTGCTCCTGGCGTAATTGAGTCAGAGACCTCATTTGAAGGCCATCGGCCTTCCGTCATGCAGCCCCAGGATGCCGAGCCTTGGCGAGCGCTTCCTGGGGAATTCGGCACCCAGCGTTTATAAGAGCATGAACCTCAACGAGGTTCCGTCACTGGCATGGTTCTGTGCTACCATCCTGGCTGACGGGACCACGTTGTGGTCCAAGGACGTGAAGGATGGTTGATGCTCGTCGATCCCAAGGGAGCCTCGCCAAGGCTCAGCACCCTTGGGCTGCAATACGCAAACCCGTTGGGTTTGAAGACACTGAACGGATTCAATTCAGCGCAGACTCACTCCGCCTTCCTCACCACCCGCACCGCGTAGATTTTCGCGGTGAGTTCGCTGAGCTTCACCGGCTTGTCATCATCCCGCAGCGGATCACGCACGAGGTAATCCTGGCCCTCTTTGCCGACAACAACGCACCAGTGCTGGATGCCGCCGAGGAGGAAATACTTCACCACGGGATAGGCCCCGTGCTGCAACGCGTCATCCATCGCGGCATGGCTCGGTGTATCGTGATACTCCGCCGTGATCTGGTTCTCCGTCACACGCGGCAGCGCATTCCACACCACCCAGCCTTGCGGCAGAAAGCCATCGGCCTTCTTCAAACGCGTGTTCAGCTCCTGCGGCGTCACCTTAACGCCCAGATTCGAGCAGGCCATCGCCACACTGGTCACGAGGCAGCCGTGACTGCCCAGCGTGCCGCTGGAGGCACCCAGTTGATCCGCTGCCCAGCGTTTATCCTTCTGCAAAAACGTCTTCCCGCCATCCGGCAGCCGGATGTGCAGATCTTTGCCGCCGACCGACGGGATTGAGCGCGCCATACGCACCCAGCACGTCCGCAGCATCACACAACTGGTCGCCACGGTCACCAGCACCAACAGCCCGATGACAGCGTAGCGACGCATGCGCACCGATTAGTGCTTCGCCTCTTCCTTCTTGCCGTGCTCGCCTTCGGCGGCGTGGGAGTCGCCGTGCTTCTGATACTTCTCATGCAGCACCTGGGTTTCTTTCCAGGAGTGCTTCCCGCAGGAAACGGAGGCAAAGATGAACGCGGCGGCGCAAAAGAGGATCGGGGCGGTTTTCATGAGGTTTTCGAGGCCGCCATCCTATCGCCCGATGCCCCTCGCGCAAATGGCAATTCAGCCCGTACGTTGTTCACGCTTTAGCGTGTTTCTGCCCGCACTACCACCCGCGCATCCAGCGCCACGATACCCTCCGGCGACGCCAGCAGCGGATTGATGTCCAGCTCCACAATGCGGCGTTCCGTATGCACGAGGCGGGCGAAACGCACCAACACATCCTCCAGCATCGCCAGATCCACCGGCGGACGTCCACGCACGCCGCGCAACACCTTGAAAATCTTGGTCTGCTCCATCCAGCGACGTGCCAGCGCCCGGTTCAGCGGCGGCAGGACCAGGGCGCGATCTTGAAACACCTCCACCAACGTGCCGCCAGCGCCGAACAGCAGCACCGGGCCGAACTGCGCGTCCGTGCTCGACCCGAGGATCAATTCGGTGCCCTGGCGTGTCACCATGCGTTGCACCGTGACGCCCTCAAACGCGGCGATGTCATGCAGCTTCGTCACATTGTCACGGATCAAGCGCCATGCGTGCCTCACGGCTGCGGCATCGTGAAGATTGAGCTGCACGCCGCCGCAGTCGCTTTTGTGCGTGATCGTCGGCGACAGCAGCTTCGCCACCACCGGAAAACCCAGCGCCTCCGCCGCGGCCACCGCTGCGTCTTCGCCATAAGCCGCGTGCGTCTCCACAATCGGAATCCCGGCGGCAAACAGCACCTGCTTGGCCTCCAGCTCGGTCAGCAGCGTGCGTCCGCTTTTCAGCACAGCGTCGATCATGTCACCGATCACCGAAGGCAGCTCTTCCACATCCTCCGCATGCGCCGCGAGCGACTCGTTGAGCCAGAACAACCGCAAACGCCGCTCCCGCATGCGCACAAAGGCCTGCGCTGCTTCGTCGGGATAATCATACGTCGGAATGCCCGCCGCGTTCAGGATCGCGCGTCCTTCATTCACGCTCTGCGCCCCCATCCAGCTCGTCAGCAGCGGCTTGCCGTTCTCTTGCGCGATCTTCACCACTTCGCGGGCGATGGCCGTCGGATGGGTCATCGCCTGCGGCGTCAAAACAGCCAGCACACCGTCCACGTTCGCGTCATTTTTTACGACACGCAGCGCTGTGGCAAAACGATCTGCATCCGCATCGCCTAGCACATCCACCGGATTGTGATGGCTCCAATGCGCGGGCATCACCTCATTCAGCGCCTCCAGCGTGTCGTCCGAAAGCTCCGCCACCTCGCCGCCCCCGAGAACAAGCGCGTCAGTTGCTAGCGCACCGGGGCCACCGGCATTCGTCACGATGGCCAGACGCGGCCCCGCAGGCAGCGGTTGCTTGGAAAGCACCTCCGCCATGTCGAACAGCTCCTCCACTGTGTCCACGCGCAGCACGCCGCTTTGCCGCAACGCCGCATCCAGCACCGCATCGCTGCCGGTCATCGCGCCGGTATGCGATGCGGCAGCCTTCGAGGCCTCCGCCGTGCGGCCGACCTTGATCACCACGATCGGCTTATGCGCCGCCACCTCACGCGCCGCCTCCAGAAACGCCGCTGCATCGCCGCCCACGGATTCCATGTACATCACGATGCTCTCGGTGTGCGGATCGTTGCCAAAATGCCGGATCAAATCGCCCCAGCCCACGTCCGTCATCGCCCCGGTCGAAACAAACGCGCTGAACCCGACATGCTGTTCGTGACTCCAATCGAGAATCGCCGTACACAACGCTCCGCTCTGGCTCAGGAAGGCCACACGCCCCGGCCGCGCCATGCTGCTGGCAAAGGTCGCGTTCAAGCCCGCATGTGGATTCATCAACCCAAGGCAGTTCGGTCCGATCACACGCACGCCATGCCGTTTCGCGGCTTCAAGCACGCGCTTCTCCAACTCCGCGCCCTCCGCACCGGTTTCCTTGAACCCCGCCGAGATCACCACCACCGCCTTCACTCCCGCCGCACCGGCTTCTTCAACAATCTGCGGCACCGTCGCCGCTGGCGTCACAATGATCACCAGTTCCGGCACCTCCGGCAGCGCCGCGAGGTTTGGAAACGCCTTCACGCCAAGAATCTCCGCCCGCTTCCCATTCACCGGAAACACCGCACCGCCAAACCCACGCAAGTTCTCCCAAATCGCCCGCCCCACGCTGCCCACACGCTCCGTGGCTCCGATCAAGGCAATGCTGCGCGGCTGGAAGAAGGATTCGAGAGACATCAGCGCATTCTACGCGGTGAATCGGTAGCGTCTCAGCGAGAGTTGCGCTGTTCTGAGATCATTCTGGCATTAACCCTTTGCTCGATTTTGTTTAGTGCAGTGTTCACTTTAGAAATAAACCAGTTTCCGCATCAAGAGGAAGAGGTCTCCGATACATCCATTTGGGTTTTAAAGGCGCGTTCCAAGTCATGATCATGTGAGACATGCGTTGAGCTAACTCGCTGCTCGACAAACGTTTCTTCGCCCCTTTGAGCCAATCCTCACGCAATCCCGGAGTATCGTCATAGCCGTACTCACAACTGCAATCTTCACAGATCGAATATGAGCCAGCGAGTTCATCCACCGAGTATGACTCCGACCAAGGGCCTTGGCCGCAGATCGGGCAGTACGAAATCCGAGTTGTAGCATCAAGACCCCACTGCTCGATCAAAGGAGCTGTCGAGTAACGATGCTTTCCTCGAAAGCCGCAATGATCACACTCGCACAGAGTCAGTGATCCTGGCCATCCCTGATCACCACTCGGCCACTGATTGAAAAAATCAGGAAAAAACCAAAGGATAACACGTCCGTTATGATCAGTGTTAATTTCCACGCGCTTACCATGACGAGCGTAATGATCCTGATATGAGGCAATATCTTCAGGTTTGATGTTGAGAAAATCCAGTGGGAAGGAAGCAGTTGCTTCTTCACCACATCCTGGGCAGACAACTTCGGATATGGACGGAGCCAGAACAGGCTTCCAGGTATTTAAGATCGACATCGGATAAATTACTTTGCTGCACTATTGGATTGGAAACAATTCTGTCGAGTCTGACTCCGCCTCACCCGCACAACACGAGCCACAGGCTGCATAGCAGTCATCGCAGATGAACTCGTCACCAAATTTCACTGCATGGGGTTTGCCGCAGCGTTCGCAGGCAGGTTGAGGTTGCTCCACGGCGGGCGTGGGTGGATGGATCGGCTCGTCACTCATGCGTCATCTCCTGCTTCTTTGCCTCGCTTTCGCTGGTTTTGCCAGCGCCCAAAACACCGATCCGTTTCCCAACCCGCCAAACGTGAAGGGCATCCAAGTGCAGATGACGGATGACGCGCTGGCGCTGGGGATTCATCATGCGACGATCAATGTGAACATCACCGCGCTGTATTCGCCACAGTCGAAGCCGGAGGCGGGTGAGTTCGTGTGGAACCAGGGTTACCTCGCGTCGCTGGACCGGCAGATCAAACCACTCTCGGACGCGGGAATCATCGTTTACCTGATCATCATCGCCTACCCGTCGAAAAATCCGGCCATCGACGCGGTGGTGCTGCATCCGGGGCACCGGCAGGACTACAAGTTCACCGTCGGCGCGGTGAACACGGCGAACCGCTTCTTTCCCGCCGTGATCGGCATGCTGGCGGAGCGCTGGAGCAGCGCGCATCCCGAGCATGGCCGCGTGTGGGGCTGGATCATCGGCAACGAGGCCAATTCACACTTCCTCTGGAACAATCTGGGCCTCGCACCGCTCGAAACAGCGGTGTCGGAGTATGAAAAGGCCGTGCGCCTCGCACATGAGGCCATCCGCAGGCATTCGCAGCAAGCGCGGGTGTATTTGTCCTTCGATCATCACTGGAGCATCGGCATGCACAATGTCAGCCCGCAGGAAGCGACCCCCGGACGCGACTTTCTCGACACCTTCGCGCGTCTGGCGCGCGAACGCGGTGACTTCGATTGGAACGTCGCGTGGCATCCTTATCCCGAAGACTTGGGCAATCCACGAGCGTGGGCGGACAAAAACGTCACGCACGCCGATGACACGATCAAAGTGACCTTCAAGAATCTCGACGTGCTGCCGAAGCACCTCGAAAAGTCCGAGCTGCTTTATCAAGGCAAGCCGCGTCGAATCATCCTCAGCGAGCAGGGCTTTCACACGCTGCTCACGCCGGATGGTGAGAAGCTGCAAGCCGCCGCCTACGCCTATGCGTGGGAGAAAATCCAGCCAATGCCCACCGTCGATGCCTTCATCTACCACCGCCATGTCGATCATGCCCACGAGGGCGGCTTGCGGCTGGGATTGTGGCGCAATGCGCCGAACTCAGTTGCCGATCCGCACAGCAAGAAGCTGATTTATGAGCTCTTCAAGAAAGCCGGAACGCCTGAATGGCGCACGGCGGCAGATACGCTGCTGCCAGTGACGGGATTGAAGGCGTGGAATGAGTGATGCAACGCCGAAAAAAATCAGCCGGGCGTTGCGGCCCGGCTGATGAGATTGGGAGATGGGACACGGGCTGGAAAGCCCGTGCTACGTCATGCCTTCGGCGTGTCGGCGGTGCTTTCGGGGAGCTTTGGTGCCTTGATGTAGTCGGTGGGAAGGTCGCCCTTCAATGACTTGAGGAAGGTGACGATGGAGGAGGTCTCCTCGTCGGTGAGCTGCTTGCCGAGCTGGTATTCGGCCATCTTCTTGACCATTTCATCGAGCGCCTTCACGGAGCCATCATGGAGGTAAGGGCCGGTCTCGGTGATGTTGCGCAGACTGGGGACTTTGAAGAAACCTTTCTCACCGTCATTCTTGGTCACATCGCCACGGCCATTGTCCTTGAGATCAGGCCAGGCCTTCACGAGACCGAGCTTCTGATACATCATGCCGCCGACGCCGGGGCCGTTGTGGCAGGTGACGCAGCCGGTCTTGGCGAAGGTGGCGAAACCTTTCTTTTCCGCGACGGAGAGCGAGTCTTTGTTGCCCTTGAGGAAAACATCCCACTTGCCGGGGGTGAGGAGTCCGCGCTCGAACGCGCCGACGGCCTTGCCGAAGTTGTCATACGTGATGGGATCCGCCTCGCCGGGGAAGGCTGCTTTGAAGCCTTCGACGTAGCCGGGCATGCTCTTGAGCACTTTCACGACGAAGTCGGCGCTGGGCATGCCCATTTCGACAGGGTTGAGCACAGGGCCTTTGGCCTGCGCTTCGACGGTGGGCTCACGGCCATCCCAAAACTGGGCGATGTGGATGGCGGCGTTGTAAGTGGAGGGAGAGCTGCGTCCGCCGAGCTTGCCTTCGTGGCCGGGGGAGAAGGGCAGGTTGTCCTGGCCGTACTTGTCGAGCATGTGGCAGGAGTTGCAGGAGAGCTTCTCGCCCTTGGAGATGCGGTTCTCAAAGTAGAGCTGGCGTCCGAGGTTGATCTTCGCCTCGGTGAGTTCATTGTCAGGTGCCAGCACCTGGGCGGGCAGAGGCTGGAACATCGGGAGGAAGGCCTCGGAGAGATCAGCCTGCGCGAAAGCGGAAGCGGTGCTCAATCCGGCGACGAGGGCGAGGATGCGGGTGGTGTGGTGCATGAGATGGATGGTAAAAAGCGCGTCTCGATACGTGGCGCGGATGAGGATGGTTTCAAGTGATTGCACCGTGACATGAGATGAGACGGATTCTCTTCTCCGCAGGCTTTCATTCCGGATTCAACGATGTGATTGACGAAAATGCAGCATGGCGGCTAGGCTGAACAAATGATTTCAAAAACTCTCTTTTTGCTGCTGGTGGCGGTTGGTTTCTCGATGGCGCAAGAACCGGTGGGCGATGGCAAGGCCGACGACACGGCGGCGATCCAGCGGCTCTTTGACACCGGTGGCAGTGTGAAACTGGCCAAGGGCACTTACCGGCTCACAAAAACACTGACCGTGGACCTGACGAAGACAGGATTCGCGGCTTTGAGCGGCGATGGCACGGCGCGACTGCTGATGACCGCTGCCGGGCCGGCGCTGCATTTCATCGGCACGCATGAAGGCTCGGCTGCACCGAGCACCTTCAAGCCGGAAGTGTGGGCCAACGAGCGTACGCCGATGGTGGAGGGCGTTGAAATCGTGGGAGCGCATGCCGAAGCGGACGGGATCGAGGCCACGGGCACGATGCAGATCACGCTGAGCCGCGTGGTGGTGCGCGAGTGCCGGCATGCGGTGCATTTGACGAAGCGAAACCGCAACGTGCTGATCTCCGCGTGCCATTTCTATCACAACACGGGAGTCGGTGTGTTTTACGATGATGTGAACCTGCACCAGTCAAACATCGCGGGCAGCCACATCAGCTACAACGGCGGCGGCGGCGTCGTTTCGCGCGGCGGGAACGTGCGTAACCTGCACATCGGCACCTGCGACATCGAGGGCAACCACGCGAAGGACGGCCCGCCAAGCGCAAACATCGAGCTCGACTCACGCGGTGGCTCCATCGGCGAGGTGGCGGTCACCGGCTGCACCATCCAGCACACGAACAAATCACCGGATTCCGCGAACATCCGCATCATCGGCGCGGGCACGGATGAATCCCTGCTGCGCCGTGCCGGGCGCGAGCACACGCGTGAGGGCAACGTGACGATCAGCGCGAATGTGTTCAGCGACGTGCAGGTCAATATAGAGATCCGCCATGCACGCGGCGTGGTGATCACGGGCAACACCTTCTGGGAAGGCTTCCAGCACGACCTGCTGGTGGAGGACAGCGGCAACATCGTGGTGACCGCCAACAACTTTGACCGCAATCCCCGTTACCTCGTGAACGGCAACGACAATGCGGAAAAGAACGGACTCGTCTTCCTGCGCTGCGAGGACAGCATCATCAGCAACAACGTGATCTCCGGCGTGTGGAAGAAACGCGCGGCGGTGGACATCGAATCCGGCAACCGACTGCAAATCAGCCACAACAGCGTACTGGACAGCGATGGCGTGGGCATCCGTCTGGAAAAAGTGACAAACAGCCTGATCTCGGAGAACATCATCCGCGATGACCGTGAGCCTGACAAACGCAGCAAGGAGGCATCACTCGTGTTTGTAGGCGGCAAGGCGAATGTGATCGGACAGAACGTCATCGGGAACAAGCAGGAGGCACGTTGAGGCGGGATGACCGTCGCGAGCGCCACATCCCTGCTTGCGAGTGCGCACTGGCGCATGCTGCTGCACAAGCTGCGCTTTGGTTTGCGCGAAAACCGGCTGCTGAGCGTGACGGTGGGATCGTTTCTCGTCCTGTATGGAGTCGCGGCGTATTTTCTGGTGGCGCGCGGGCTGGAGTTCGTCGCAAAGCTGCCGCTAGTCGGGCCGCTGCTGACAGAGCGGATGGTGTTTCTGCTGTTCTTTTTCTTTTTCGTGATGCTGGTCATCTCGAATGCCACGATCACGGGCATGGGCCTGTTCCGGCGGAAGGACATGGAATGGCAGGTGGCGCTGCCACTGCCCCCACGCAGCCTGGTGCTGTGGAAGACGCTGGAAGGCATGCTGCTGGCGAGCTGGGGCCTGCTGGTGCTCAGCGCACCGATCCTGCTGGCGCTGGCGCGCATTTATGAGGCGGATGCGCGCTTCATGCTCGCCGTGGTGCCCGCGCTGCTGTCGCTGGTGACGATTGCGGCGAATGTTTCGACCTGGCTGCTGATCGCGCTGGTGCGCTGGTCGAAACGCTGGATGTGGAAACCGGTGGTGGCGGTTGCAGTGCTGCTGCTGGTCCGAACGCTGCCGGTTTGGAACTCAAGTTTCGACAAGCTGAACTCGGGCGATCTCAGCGCGAGTTTGAATCAAATCCTGCGGCATACGGAAATCTGCATGCACCCGCTGCTGCCGAGTTCCTGGGTGGCGGAGACGATCCAGGCCGCCGGACGCGGCATGGTCGAGCGCACGGTGTTTTTCAATCTCGTGCTGCTCGCCTACGCGCTGATGAGCATCGTGATCACCACCCGCATCGCGGGCGCTCACTTTTACCCCGCCTGGAACCGCATCATGAGCGCGGCGCCAGGAACGGACAAGGCGGCGGAAAATCCAAGGTTTCGTGCCCGACCAGGACGCGTCACCGAATGGTTGCGCCGCATGCTGGCGCTGGACCGTGCCTCCTTTGCCCTGCTGGTAAAGGAAGTCCGCACCTTTGTGCGCGAACCGGTGCAGTGGGGCCAGACGGCGATCATCTTCGGCCTGTTGTTGATGTATTCGATGAACCTGCGCAAGCTGGGCTACGACCTGCAAAGCCCGTTCTGGATCACGGTGGTGAGTCATCTGAACCTGCTGGTCTGCTGTCTGGCGCTGTCCACCCTGACCACGCGTTTCATCTACCCGCAATTCAGTCTCGAAGGGCAGCGGCTGTGGATTCTGGGGCTTTCGCCTCTGCCGCTGCACCGTGTGCTGGCTTTGAAGCTGCGTTTGAGCGCCAGCGTGCTGGCGCTCCTCATGATTGCGCTCGTGGTCGTGTCGGGAGTGTCGCTGGCGTTGCCGTGGAAGCGCATTCTGTTCTTCAGCGCGGCCATTTTGATGCTGAGCTACGGGCTGACCTCGCTGGCGCTGTCCCTCGGCGCCTTGGTGCCGAACTTCCGCGAATCGAACCCGGCACGCATCGTTTCAGGCTTTGGCGGTACGGTCTGCCTCATCGCCAGCTTCGTTTACATCGTCTGTGGGATGGCTTTGCTGGTAATTCCGTCCTGGCAGAATCTCAAACAGGATGCCGTAGCCTTGGTGGGTCATGACGGGCGGATCGAGCTGGTCGCCCTGGGTGGACTGGCTGTGCTGACCGTGGTTTTTGGAGGGCTCCCGTATTTTTTTGCCAAGAAGCGGACGAAAAATCTGGAATATTTAAGACATCTGTAGTATTTCCGTGCTGAAAATAATTTCCAGCACTCCCATGATCACCCGCAAAGCACCCGTTCCGGCCACGGCATCCGGCCACATGAACGAGAATCTCCTCGTCTTCGAAGATGCTCCTGAATTCATGGATGGCCATGCCGCCGGCGGCTCGCTCGACAACGTCGATCTCAAGGTCAAGGCCGCCCAGGAACAGCTTCTGCAACTCCGCCTTCAGCAGGAGGAGATCGAACGCCAAAAGCAGCATCTCGAAGCCCTGCGCATCAAGCAGGAGCGCTTCGTCGCCGGAAAGCGTGATCTGCTCGAAAAAATCGGACGCTCCGCCGGTCACGTCGAACGTGAGCTCTACGACGCCCAGAAGCGGGTCGAAGAACTCTCGGTCACCCACGATGAATTTCGCCGCCACCTGGAGATTTTGAAATCGTTGCAGCCTGAGAAGTGGCACCGCTCGCAGGTGAATGAGGAACTCGACAATGCCCTGGCAGCCATCGAGGACGCGGAAAACGATTTTGCCAAAGGCATCCGCCGCCTGCATGCCATGGGGCCGCAGGAAGCCGTGACCAGCGGATCAAGCAGTCTTGATGACGCGGATGCGCCGGTGCTGTCTTCCTTCACCGGCAATTCCGATGATCTGCTGGCCTGGCTGCGTCGCGGTTTCGCCTTCACGTTGCCGCTGATGGGCACGGTGCTCGTCGCCATCGTTCTGATTCGTCTGATGTTCTGATTTTGCCCACCTCTCACCTCCCACGCATATGGCTCTGTTCTCCGGCAACCGCAAAGTACGCTCCCGCCGTCCGAAATCCGCGCAGGAGTTGAAGCAGGAACCTTCCCCGCGCAGCAAATCGCGGCATCTCGACAAACGTGCGGTCGAAGTGAACAGCGAGATCCACCGTCTGGAGTGCTACATCACTGCCGCCCCTCGCTTGCAGCATCAGAACCGTCTCGCCAACGTGAACATGGTGCCGCCGATGGAACTTTCCTCTCCTGCGCGGCGTCATCGCCGCGTGCCAATCGCCCAGCGTCGCGCCCGCCGCAGCGAACGCCTGCGCCTTTTGATGGAAGGCACGCTGGTCATCGGCTCGATTGCGGCCGTGGTCGGCTGGCTGAATCAGTGGTTCCATTTCTGGAACTGAAGCCAGCCCAACAGTTTCCAAGCATCAAAAAAGCCGAACCACGAGGTTCGGCTTTTTCGTTTGGGAGAGTATTTGGGCACTCATCATGCCTTGCCCCAGCGCTTCAGCAGCGTGGTGGCCATGTCGGCGGGCGAATCGGAAACGGCGATGCCGCATTCTGCCAAAATACGCTTCTTCGCAGCCGCGGTGTCATCCGCTCCGCCAATGATCGCACCGGCGTGGCCCATGCGGCGTCCGGGAGGAGCGGTGGCACCCGCGATGAAGGCGGCGATCGGCTTCTTGCAGTTGTCTTTGGCCCAAAGTCCGGCTTCGACTTCCGCAGTACCGCCGATTTCGCCGATCATGATGATGGCTTCGGTTTCGGGGTCGTCATTGAACATCTTGAGCACGTCGAGATGGTTGGTGCCGTTCACCGGGTCACCACCGATGCCGACGCAAGTGCTCTGACCGTAGCCGCGGGTCGTGAGCTGCCACACCGCCTCATAGGTGAGCGTGCCGGAACGGCTGACGACACCGACATTGCCGCGCTTGTGGATGTAACCCGGTGCGATGCCGATGCGGCAGCCGCCGTGAGATTTGTCACCACGTCCTGGAGTCACCAGACCGGGGCAGTTTGGACCGATGAGACGGGTTTTGCTGCCCTGCATGGCCGCTTTGACACGAATCATGTCATTGATCGGAATGCCTTCAGTGATGGCAACGACGAGCGCGAGTCCAGCATCAACACCTTCGAGAATCGCATCCGCAGCGAACGGCGGCGGCACAAAGATCACACTGACCGTCGCGCCGGTTTCACGGGCAGCTTCGGCCACAGTGTCAAACACCGGCACCTTCTTGCCGCTGTGTTCAAACACCTGTCCGCCTTTGCCCGGCGTCACGCCCGCGACGAGCTGCGTGCCGTAGTCGATGGAAGCCTTGGCATGACGCGAACCGAAATCGCCGGTGATGCCTTGAACAAGAATGCGAGTGTCAGTTTCAACGAGAATGGCCATCGGGGAGATTCGGTAAGAGGGTTTTGGGGCGGGGAAAGCCGCGCATCATAGAAGTCTGCCCCGCTGCGTCAAGGCGGTGGCGGAACATTCTCAAAGCAGCCGCCACAGTTTCGGCGCAAAAACGGCCAAGCCTACCCCCAAAGCCGCCAGCGCCGCCATCAGCACAGCGGCGGCGGCGGCGTCCTTCACACGGCGGATGGATTCCTCCCGCTCCAGCGTGACGCGGTCTGCCAGCATTTCGAGCGCCGTGTTCAGCAGTTCCGCCACCCACACCAAGCCCATGGCCAGCGCCACGGCACACCATTCCCAAGTCTCGATCTTCAACCCCAAGCCAAACACCACCACCAGCGCTGTGGCGATGGCATGAGCCTGGACATTGCGCTGGCTCTTCAGTGCCCACCACAAACCTGCCAGAGCAGGGCCGAAGCTGCGGAACACCGAAACGAGCCAGGAGAGCATGCGATGCGTCAGAGGCGGCAATTACTTGCCGATGGGCGTTTCGACCGTCCCCGCAGGAGCCACTTGCTTCAATATCCCTTTGAACTCCTCCAGCCATCCGGCGGCATCCGAGTGGTTGGGGTTGTTCTGAATGGTCTTCAGCATGTCGGCAAGGGCGTTGACGGCAGTGATGTTGTTGCCCACAAGATAGTTGTCTTTGGCCCATTGCAACCGTGGTCCCTCCTCCTTGAAATACAGATCAAACTCCGTCTGGCTCATCCCGGCCTTGTGCAGCGCCATTTCGGCATTGATGCGGGCATCCCACTGGGCGGGCAGTTCGTCCGGTTTCTCCGCGAGATAGTAAGGGAAAATGACCGTGGAATAAATGCCGCCCACATTCAGCGGCGAGTACTCCCATTCCTTGCGATCCAGATAATCCTCCAGGAGATATGCCTTGGTAAACTCCGTTCCTTTGACCGGCTGGCGCAGCATCGCCCCGAGCTGTCCGCCAACGGCCGGGCCGCCGCCTGGACCTCCCCGTCCCTGGCCACCACCTTGACCACCACCTTGACCACCACCCTGGCGGGCTCCGCCTTTGCCCGCATCCTTTTCCTCCACCGCCCCGGAGGCCGTGTGCTTCATCGTGGCTTGCACGGCGGTGATCGCCTTGCCCAGAAAGGCCTGTAAGGCCGTCACCAGCGGTGCCATTTTCTTCTGATCATTGACGCCCTGCGCCTGGATCGTCAGCACCAGGTACTCCAGTTGCAGCAGCAGCCCCTTTCTGAAATCCTCGTCCTTCAGCCGGGCCTCGTTCTTGTCACGCCAGTCCATGAACTCCGTCTGCTTCAAATCCCGGCGATCAAAGTTCTCCAGCTTGTAGCAGTCCAAGTAGAGCGCCAAAGCATCACTCTCGCTGGCCATCGCTGCGCGGAACTTTGTCAAGGCCGCGCCAAGAATCGCACCACGTCCCTGGCCGATTAGCGCCTGCGCCTTCTCCAGTTCCTTCAGGATGTGCTCGGTCTGGGCCGGCGTGAGCAACACTTGAGGCACAGCGGAGGCATCGGCCGTAGCAGCGGGGACTTCGGCCGCCGCCGCAGCGGGCGTTTGGGCGGGGGCGGGAGAGGCCAGCAGCACGGCCAGCACGGGCAGGAGGAGGGTCGATTTCATGGTTGGAAGCACTAAACACAGCAAAACGCCGACAGAAGCAGGAAAAAAACTCGGACGGTGAATATCTTTGTCCTCAACGTCTCATCGCGTCGTAAACTTGGGCTTGGCTGAACAAACGCATCGCTTATCTGTCCCACTGCTTCCCCATGACACGCCCCGCCATCCTCCTCCTTCTCCTTTCCTTCGTCGCCCTGCCCGTGCTCGCCGCTGACAAGCCCGTCACCACCTACGTCGCTGAAATGACCGGCATGGTTTGCGCTGGTTGCAAGGATCACGTCACCGCCTCCTTCACGAAGCTCGAAGGCGTCTCCAACGTAGAGATTGTGGCCGGCGACAAACCCGGCACGCAGAAAGTCACCGTCATCACCACCGCGACCAGCCTCACCAAGGAGCAGGCCGTCGCCGCTCTCGGCACCTCCGCCTCCACCTACGTGGTGCATGCGTGGAAGAAGTCCGAATAACCGGCCTCTCGCAGGCAGAATCAGCTTGCCTGTGCCTTCGCCTGCGCCACTATCCGCGCTCTCCTTTCGCAGGAGCCAGAGTTTGGACAGGTGTCAGAGTGGTCTAATGAGCACGCCTGGAAAGCGTGTGTACCCTAATCCGGTACCGAGGGTTCGAATCCCTCCCTGTCCGCCATCTCGCGTCACTGCGCAGCAGTGAAAAAGAGGGATGAGGCGCAGCCTTCGAGGGGAACTCTGGCAAAAATGCCCACGTTTCTCTCTTTGGGATTCAAACCTGCACCAAACCCCGCCGAATCGCCTCTGCCGTGGCCTGGGCGCGGTCGTTGACTTTGAGCTTCATCAAGATGCGGCTGACGTGCTGCTTCACGGTGTCCTCGCCGATGCCGAGAGTGGCGGCGATTTCCTTGTTGGCGTTGCCTTGCGTGATCAGGGTGAGAATTTCACGCTCGCGGGGGGTGATTTCGGGCTCGGCGAGGCGGTCTTTGAGGCGTTGGGCGATGTCGGCGGGCAAACTGCGCTCGCCTTGGGCGACGGTGCGAATGGCGGCGAGGAGGTCGTCGCGGGAGGAGGATTTCTGGAGGTAGCCGAGGGCTCCAGCCTTCAGCGCGGCGTGGATTTCTTCATCGCGGGCGAAGGTGGAGAAAATGAGGACACGGGCGGTGGGATGCTCGCGAATCAATGCAGCAGTGGCTTCAATGCCGCTGATGCCGGGAAGTTGGAGGTCCATGAGGACTATGTCCGGCTTCTTCTTCGCAAAGAGTTTGGCGGCGTCTTCACCACGATCGGCTTCGCCGACGACTTTGAGGTCATCTTCGAGTTCGAGCGATGCCACGAGACCGCTACGGACAACAAAGTGATCGTCGATAAGAAGGAGAGTGATAGGAGAGGCGGGCACGGTGGGAAAGGTCAAGGAGTCAACGGTCAAGAGGTCAAGGGGAGCGTGATCGTGATGTTGGTGCCTTGGCCGGGCTGGCTTTTCCACTCAGCTTCGGCTCCGATCTTGCGGCAGCGCTCCCGGATGCCGATACAACCGAAGTGGCCGGGTTTGCCGTGGGTTTCGGCCTCAGCGGCGAAACCGCAGCCATTATCGATGATGCGGAGGGTGAGGAGTGATGGAGTGGTGGAGAGATGGAGGGTGATTGCGGTGGCCTGGGCGTGCTTGAGGGCGTTGGTGATGGCTTCCTGGGCAATCATCCGCAGGTGATGGGTCACAGGGGATGGAATGGGAGGAATGGGAGTGATGTCGAGGGTGATGGCGACGCCATCAGGGGCGCGGTCTGCGAGGAGTTGGAGGGCTTCGGCGAGGGTGGTGGCATGCTCGGTGTCGCGCAGGTCGGAGACGAGGTTGCGAGCCTCGCTTTGGATGCGGGAGACGAGGCTGCGGCTTGTTTCGAGCAGAGTGCGGGCTTTGTCCTCCAGCGGACGTGTGGTGGCTGCATCGAGACGGAGGGAGAGACCGGTGAGTTCTTGTTCGAGCGTGTCATGGAACTCGCGGGCGATGCGCTGGCGTTCCTCAAGCGTGGCCTGCTGGACGATTTTGCGTTCGAGGCGTGTGATCTGGCGGCGCTGCTGGGTGATCCAGAACAACGTGAGCGAAACGAGGGCACCGAGGATGGTGATGGCGATGACGAGGCGCTTGGCATCCCAAAATGGCGCGGTGCTGAGCACTTGGATGTCGTTAATGGAACGCAGGAGCAGCGAGGCGCGGTCGGGCTCGGAACGGAAGCCTTTGTCCGTGGTGGCGGATTCGACGAGGCAGATGCCGGTGAGTTTGCAGGAGGAGCCGATTTCGAGCGATGGCGCGGATGTTTGCAGCAGGAATGCGCGGATGGAGGTGCTGCCGGAGGTGAGGCGCAGTTCGTAACCGTCGTTGGTGCGGAAATAATCGTTCAGAACAGCCGGATCGGTGAGCTGAACGAGATCCGCATCATGGGAGCCGTCTTGGAACTCTTTGAGCGAAACAAGCGAGGCAGCAGGCAATTCGGCGGGTTCGGCGGAAAGCACGAGTGAATCAGCCAAGGAGGCGCTGAAGCCAGTCATGACGGGAAAGCCGGTGATTTCGGCGAGATGACCTGGCGTTAGATTCACCGGTGTGGTGAGACGAATCGCGATGGAGGGCGATTGCGGAGGCTTGGGAGGTTCGTCCTTCGGTTTTTCGCGTGGCGGCGGCGGTGGCGTCGAATCACGCAGGAAAACGCGGCCATCGTTGAATGCGGCGAGCACGGTGCCGCGAATGCGGGCGCGATGGTGCGGCTCGTCGGCAGCTCCAAAGCGCAGCAGGGTGGCGACGGAGATGATGGGAAGCGATTCTGGCGCGGTGGTGGGTTGATTGATTTCGACATCGCTCCAATCGGTGACGCGCAGATACGGGAAGACGAGCTGGCGACGGTCATTGATGCCACCGGCGGCGAGGGCGGTGATGCGGAGGCGGGCATCGACCACTGAGGGCGCGGATTCGGGTGGTGAATCGAGGCGGACTTCGATCACGCGGCTGCCCATCGCGAGACGTAGAAGCGAGCGGTTTTCATCGAGCGGCGTCAAAGTGCGGCCCAGTCCTTCAGCCATGACGCGTTGATAGTGGAAGCGGCCGGCGGCGAGGTCGTCGTAGGTCGCGGATACGGCAGCAGGAGGCGATTCGTGGCCCAGGATTTCGAGTTCGGTGACATCGACACCTGGAAAGTAGAGCCCGGCGAGCGTGGTGCCCTTCACGCGCACGCGATCACCGACGCGGAGGTCATTGCGGGCAGGTTTGAAGTGCAGATGAGTGCCTGCGCTGTCGTCTTGAACAAAAACGGTGCCACCGCTTTCGACGAAGCCGACGGTGGCGGTGAGTTCGACGGACAGCTTTTCCAAACTGCGCTCATACGACAATGTGCGGATGTCGATGGCGCGGCTCAGCTCAGCTGAGAATGACGAATGCAGAGCCGAGCAAAGCGAGACAGCCAGCACCGCGAAGCGTGTGCTGCCCCAAAGGGTGGAGCGAAGCGAAGCAATGATGAATGACGAAATCAAGCTGGCGAGACGCCAGCCGAATCCATTCGTCATTCGCCATTCGGGCTTCGTCATTGTGAGTCAGTCTTCCGTGGGATCGACGCCTTTTTGCAGCTTGCGGACGAGATCCTTCACCTCGTGGGCCTGGCGCATGTCTTTGAACTGCACCTCGATGCCGGCGTTGGCGGCGGTGGAGAAGTCGATGGTGCCGAGGCCGAGGAGGCCTTTGAGACCGGACTCGTACACGTCGATGCTGCGGATGTCGCAGATGCGTGCTTCCTTGGAACTGCGGCCGATGATGCCCCAGATCAGCTCCACGCGTTCGCGGGTGACGATGTAGTCGTGCGAGTAGCGGGCGATGCCGATGGCGATGAGCGTGGACGAAGAGCACAGCAGGGCGATGACAGCGTATTCGAGCTGGATGGCAAACAGCAGGCCGGCGGCGATGAGGAGCAGCAGGACGAGAAAGAGGGCCTTGGTGTAACCAAGCCAGGAAGGATGCGCGTGATGCAGAATGACCTCGCCGCTGGGCGTGTAGTTGAAATCATCATCTTCGCCTTCCACATCTTCGATGATTTCCTCCTCTTCAAAGCCATCGGCATCGGGGCTGATCTCGCGGTAAGCGGGGCGGTCGAGGCGCGACTGGCCGCTGCTGGCGCTGGGACGGCGCATGCCGCTGACGACTTCGCCCACGGTGTGGGTGAGGCCGGTGTCTTCATCAACGCACATCTCGCCACGGGCAAGGGAGCCACGCGCGACGAGCGTGTAGAGATCCTCTTTCGACAGCGGTTCGCCAAAGGCCGGATGGTTCTGAAGCGTGTAGCGTGCGGGCATGATGACAGGCGATGGCGGCATGGAAGCACAGGCTGGCAGCCTGTGTCACGCACGATCACTCTGCATCGGGCGCGGGCGGGAGCAAATCTTCGCGTTTCATTAAATCGGCGACCTTGAGCAGCAGCAGCTCGCCTTTGGGCGTGCGGACGATTTCGCCGAGGTAGGGCGTGAGACGGTCCGTCTCGGCGACAGCGGAGTGAACCATGCTGGCGAGGATGCGCTGGTCGTGCCGGTTGGGCGGGAAGACATTGCTGATGCGGAACATCACCTGGCCGCTGTCCCACTCGAGTTCGAAGTTGCCGAGGTTCAGCTCCTTGTTGGTGCGCATGATGAGTTCACTCACAGCAAGGCGGTGCGAGGCAGGAACCTGGAGCGAGGAGAGGGCCACGACGCTGGCTATGTGCGTCTCGCCGAAGACCTGCATGTGCAGCGGGATTTTCGCGTGATGCGCCTCGAAATCGGACTCGATCACTTCCTGGCCAGTGACTTCGCGGTAGTGCCAGCCCATTTCCTTGAAGGTGCTGAGTGCGACGGCGTAAAGGGCGGACACGACAGTATGAAAAGCTGAAATAGGAAAAGCTGAAATCTGAAAGTTTTTCAGATGGTCGGGGCGGCCAGATTCGAACTGACGACTTCTTGCTCCCAAAGCAAGCGCTCTACCAGGCTGAGCTACGCCCCGAAATGTGTTTCCCGTACTCCTATGAGGAGCGAGGGGCCGCGATAGTGGCGCTGTTTGAGATCGAAGCAAGGGGAAAGGCGGATGGAAAATGACGAATGTCTCAGCGGCGGGCGGCATTCAGCGTCACGGTGCCGCTGAAGTTGCCGAGAAGCTGGCGTTCCCACCACTCGCCGGAAACTTTTTGCGCTTCGGGCGGGGTGAAGTGGTAGCGGTAGAGCCGGGCGCGGACGTGGGTGATTTTTTCGACGGGGAAGGGCGGTGGTTCGAGCAGATCCCACACGGGCTGCTTGTGCTGGAGCAGAGCGGTGAGGAACTGGCCGAACCAGTGCATGGGGGAGTTTGGGTTGGCATCGCGCTGCGGATCGTAGCCGGGGTAGAGCGCGGCAAACCACATCTGCCAGTCGAGCCGGGGCTGGTGCGGGGCGATGAAGCGGGGCGCGATCTTCGGATCGCCGGGCTTGTATTTGAAATCGAGCGGCAGGAAGAGCGCGCCGTCGTCGCTGACTTCCAGAAGGATCTCCGGGCGCTCCTCGGTCATGTCCTGAAAGAGGCCGTAGGCGTTGAAGCTGCGCGTGCTGGCGATGGGGGCGTCGAATTTTTCGTGCAGGGCTGTGGGAAGCACGGGCTTGAAGCCGCGAATGCGTGCTGCGAGGAAGGATTCGGCGGCGAGGAGGGTGAACAGCACCACGGGCGTGACTGCGACGAACGCGGGCCATTGCGTCCAGCGCAGGAGGGACGGGCGCGGGGCCTCGGCGTCGATGCGCAGCCAGCGTCGCACGAATTTCGGCCACCAGCGGTCGTCCAGCAGCGTGAGGGCGAGGGCGACGGTGAGGCAGTTGAAGAAATTGTAGTTCCCGGTGACCGAGATCATCACCATGAGGAAGACAAAGCCGAGCGCGGCGATCAAGCGGCCCCAGCGACCGGCGAAGATGGCAAATGGCAGGACAAGCTCGATGCCATACATGATCCAGCAGCTTGCCACGTGGAACCAGCGCGGCCAGTGATGCGCGAGCCACGACCAACCGTTCGGCAGCGGCTGCGTTTCGTAGTGGTAGAGCAGCGCTGTCATGTTTTCCCACGGCAGATCGCCGCCGCCGATCTTGACGTAGCCGGAGAGGAACATCAGGCGGAACAAAAGCCAGTGGAGAAGGAAGATCGAGCCGCGCGGCGGCTCGGTAAGGCCGCGAAACGACCACCGTCGCCACGGTGCGACGAACAGCGCGAGGAATCCGGCCTCCAGCAGCAGCGCATCCCACTGGTAGCCCATGAAGATGTCGCCCGTGGTGGCGAAGGAGAGATAACCGAACCATAGCAGCGCCAGCAGCGGTCCCTGCGCCACCCCGGCCATCACCAGCACGCAAAGGATGCCGCAGGCGATCAGGCAGCCATGCGCGAAGGCATCGCTGTAATGCCAGTGGAACACGCCCGGGAACTGCCAGAACAGCGTCTTGTGCTCGCGCTCCTCGAAGGCGTGGACGTTTTCGAGCAGGTTCTTCGCGGGCAGGATGCCGTTCTCGCCCACCAGCCCGTCATATTGCAGGCCCCAGGAGACGAAGGCGATGAGATAGATCGCTGCGAGCAAACGCGGAAACAGCCAGCGGACGACGGTGTAGCGTCCGCGATGGGATTCGAGCCAGGAGAACGGGTTCATGGCGTCCAATCGACTTCTACAGAACAATTTGCAGCCAGTGAAGCCAAAATGTCTTTTGCTTTGTTACGGTGGTGCAGGTGTGTGAGGGCCTTGGAAATAAAATCATGCAGGGCGAGGCCGTTTCCCAAGTTCCATTTTCTATTTTCTGCCGAAAAGCTTGGGAAGGGCCAACGACGATGCACATACCAACAGCGTTTCATCATCCAGTTTATAGATGTGCTTGTCGTTAATGATAAGCGTGTCTCCATTAATTAATTCGGCATGCCCTATCTTTTTACCGTTCTTTTTCATCCAGGTAAAAGTTAGTTGGGATGAATACATCGAAAGCGGCATTTTCCCGGGCTCCCACAACCCCAGAAATTCTGGTTTGTTATTAAGAAAGAATGTGCGCAACAATTTCAAATCTTCTTTTTTCTCCGCTCTAAAGTCGATTTTGTGCCCCCCGTCTTCATGGACATACAGTCCCTTCACGTGGCAGACCGATGATTCGTCGAACAAATGCCCCACCATCAGTTGATAATTGCTCTTGGACTCCTGGCCAATTGCTATGGTAAGGAAAAATAAGCATGAAAGCAACAGCATCGCTTCAGGTTTGTTTTTGGTATGGAATGCATTCATTGCGGAGGAATCGAATATTCAGAACCTGCTGTCGCTGAGTGGTGAAATCTAGCTCTGTTTCAACAGTGAATCGCCTTCCTTGGATTCACATCAATCACCCGCTTCAACTCCTCCTCGCTCATTCCAAGCTGCTCATACGCGTTCGCTTTGATGCGCGGGACGGTGACGGTGCTGCCGACGAAGTGGGTGGCATCGGGGGAGCGGGCGACGAGGTCGTCGCCGATGAGGATGTCCCAGCCGGCGAGGGTGTAGCGGCCGGGGCCGAGGCGGGCGGCGGAGATGCAATCGGTGACGAAGATGGTGCGGTCGAGGCCGATGCCACGCAGCCAGTTTTTCAGCACGAAGAAGGGCACGTGGACACCGTCGGGGATGAAGCAGAGCCAGAGGCGGTCGTGCAGGCTGAGGGCGCGCTGGATGATGTTGTCGTGGCGGTGCATCTGCACGGGGCAGCCGTTGCCGAGATGGGTGAACATGCTCAAACCGGCATCGCAGGCGGCGTTGAGCTGATCAAGCGAGGGATCGCAGTGGCCGGCGGCGACGGTGACGCCCTGTGCGGCGAGGAAGGCAGTGGTTTTGCTGCCCTCATCGTGCTCGGGGGCGAGGGTGACGAGCTTGGCGAGGCCCCCGGCGGCGGCGAGCAGGCGTTTGGCGTCGTCGATGTTGGCCGGTTTCACGGCGTGGGACGGATGGGCGCCGACGTAGCCTTTGATGGGGTTGATGAACGGCCCCTCGATGTGGATGCCGGTGATGATGCGGCGGGCGAGTTCGTCTTTTTCGCGCAATTCGACGAGTTTGCCGATGCGATGCTCCAGAGTGGGGATTTCATCGGTGATGAAGGTGGCGAGGATGTTGTCGCAGCCGTCTTCAAGGAGGCACTCGCAGGCGTGGTGGAGGGCTTCGGCGGTGAGGGCGTCGCCGTTGAAGTCGGTGCCAGCGTAGCCATTGACCTGGAGATCGAAGGGTTTCATGCGGGCCATTGGAGCGGTTTTGCCGGGAGGAAGCAAGGCCCGGCGGTGATGGGTTTTGGTATGAATGTCACGTCGGAGGTCAAGGGGTGGTCAAGAGGTCAAGGAAGGGTCAAGGGGGTGGATTGGGGTGTGTAGCCCCCGTCTTGACCCCCTTGACGAGGCTTGACCCTTCCTTGACCCGCTCCTGCCCTCTTGACCTCCGTCCCGCTTTCCCCTTTATTTCCAGTGTTTACAAGCCGTCCTGATCGGCATAAAACATGCTTTGCACCCTGCGTCTCCCGATCTGACGCGGCGCGCCTGACATTTTCACCCACTTTCTGACTCCCGGCCCATGATTGATCTTATCTCCAAAGGCGGACCGCTGGTCTGGCTCCTGATCGGGTGCTTGTGCTTCGCCGGAGCGATCTTCATTGAGCGGCTGGCCTACTTTCATCGGGCGAGCATGAACATCGGTGAGTTTCTGGCCGGACTGGCGAGTCTGATTCGCCGCAAAAACTTCGCCGAGGCGCTGCAGGAGTGTGTGGCGACGCGGGTGCCGGCAGGGCGGGTGATCCATGCGGCGCTGCTGCGGCACCATGCGCCGCGTGAGCAGCTCAAAGAAATCGTGCAGGAGGCGGGGCAGCTTGAAGTGCCGCGTCTGGAGCGTTTCCTCGGCATCCTGAACGCCATCGCGCATGCAGCCCCGCTCATCGGCCTGCTGGGCACTGTGATCGGCCTGCTGGACAGTTTTACCAGCCTGTCCTCCGCCAATGGCGTCGCGACGCACGCGGATGTGGCACGCGGGGTGTATCAGAGCCTGATCACCTCGGCCCTCGGCCTCGTGGTGGCGATTCCGGCCTACCTGTCTTTTGCTTTCCTCAGCGCCCGTGCCCGCTCTTTGATGCATGACCTGGAGCGCGCAGGCATTGAGATCGTGAATCTGATCGAAGACGCGAACAGCACCGACAACATCGTGGAGTTCCGCCAGGCGGAAGCGGCACCTCTGGCGACGAAAACGCGTACGCGTGGACTGAAGGGATGATTTTTCGCAGCGCAGTTCTGGCCGGCCCAACCATTCACCGCCTGCCGACAGTGCGCTTTTCGCCATATCGACCATGAAGCTCGAGAGCCACCTGCCCAAGCAAAGTCCCTGGCTGTACACGGTGCCATTGCTGAACACGATTCTGCTGCTGCTGGTGTATTTCCTTTTCACCAGCGACTTTGTGGTGCAGTCCGGCATCAAGGTGGATCATCCGCACTCGAATTCGCGGCTGACCGGCTTTGACCGCGCACACATCATCACGGTGCCCGCTGGAATGGAGAACGCGCTCTTCTTTGACGGAGCGCGCGCGACCACGGCGGAACTGCGTGAAAAACTCAAGGCCAACCGGGAAGGCGAACGCCGCGCCATCATTCACGCTGACAAGCAGGCGCCCCATGGCCGCGTGATCGAGATCGGCAACATCGCGCTCGAACTCGGCTACGAGGTTGCCTATTCCACCGTGCCGCCGAAATCCTGACACGCCGCTGTTCAAGATGTCCACGAAATCGCATCCACACGAACCGCTGATCTTCGCCTGGGGTGTGCGTGATCACTCCACGTGGCACCTGGTGGCGGCGCTGCTGCTGCTGATGGGCGGGATAGCGGGGTTCTTTTTTGTCTTTCGCATCGTGCATCCCGTGACGCAGCGCTTGCCCACCACGCCGCAGCATGTGATCTCGCTTGATCCGCGTGATCCGGCGGCGCTGGCGTTGATCCACCGGGCGCAGGACCGCAGCTTTGCGTTGTTGAGTGACACGGACAATGCCCTGCCGCTGGACAATCCGCTGCTGGCGTTTAGTCCCTCGTTTGAAGGCCATCAAATCAAGCTGCGCGAACCGGCACCCACCACTGCGGTGACGCAGCAGCCGCGGTTGTTCACCGCCGCGTCGGATGTTCTGCCGCCGGTGCCGCGCCGTGCCAGCGCACCTGTCACCGCATCGCCTGCGGCGACATTGCGTGCCATCATGAGTCCGGTGCTGGCGAAACGCGGCCCCGCGAGCGTGGAACTGGCCGGCATCAATCTCACGCAGCCGACGCGTGTGCAGTTCCGCGTCGCCATCGGCTCCGCCGGGCAGATCGTCACCGCATTGCCGCTGGGCAGTGCTGAAGATGCCGAGCTCATGAAGCAGCTCCACGCCGCCGTCAGCGCGCTGCGGTTTGCACCTTCCGAGGTGCGGCGTGTCGAGTGGGGTGAAATCTCCTTCCGCTGGGAGGTGGCTGCCGCTCCATGATTCCGATTCCGCTCGGTGGGTTGATCATACTGTTCATGGCCGTCGGTGTGACGGTGGTGTGCGCCTTGTGGTTCCACAGTTTCTGGCGTGATCGAAAACGCGAGGTGTATCGCCGCCGCATCGCCATCCAGTGCCGCATCTGCGGCACGGCCTATGCTTGCGAGCCAAAACGCAAGATCGCCGTCACCATCTGCCCGGTGTGCCGGACGCCGAACGAGCGCAACAAGCTGCAGCAGATTTAAGCTGCCGCGTGGATCAGGCTTGCATTTGCATCCGCAAATCGGCGACATTGGCGCATCTCAATGTCTTCCCGCGCATCCCATACCTCCGCTGACGCCATGCTGCCCGCCACCACCGCCCAGCAAGCCTCCCAGCAGATCGAAACGATCATCCAGCGCGTGTCGCAGATCATCCTGGGCAAGGAGGACGTGGTGCGCCTCGCGGTGACGTGCCTGCTGGCACGCGGGCATCTGCTGCTGGAGGATCAGCCCGGCGTGGGAAAGACGATGCTTTCGCAGGCGCTCGCGCAGGCGCTGGGCCTCGGCTTCCGCCGCGTGCAGTTCACCAGCGATCTGCTGCCTGCCGACATCCTCGGCGCGTCGATTTATGATCGCGACACGGCCGCGTTTCATTTTCACCGCGGCCCGGTCTTCACGCAGGTCTTGCTGGCGGATGAAATCAACCGCGCCACGCCCAAAACACAGTCCGCACTGCTGGAAGCGATGGAGGAGGGCAGGGTGACTGCCGATGGTGCCACGCATGCGCTGCCAGAGCCGTTCTTTGTCATCGCCACGCAGAATCCCTCCACGCAAGTCGGCACCTTCATGCTGCCGGAGTCGCAGTTGGACCGCTTCTTGATGCGGCTGGCGCTCGGTGTGCCGGACCGCACCGCCGAACGCCGGCTGCTGGAAGGTCAGGAACGGCGCGAGTTGCTGCGCGTGATGCAGCCAGCGATGTCGCTGCTTGAATTGCAGCAGTTGCAGACCTGGACGCGCGCAGTGTACGCAGCGCCTGCCTTGCTCGATTATTTGCAGGATCTGCTGGCAGTCAGCCGCGTGCATGGGCGAGGACTGTCACCGCGTGCCGGGCTGGCGGTGCTGGCAGCGGCGCGTGCATGGGCCCTGCTCAGCGGGCGTGCGATGGTGCTGCCGGAGGACATTCAAGCCGTTGGTTTCGCCGTCATGGGTCATCGTCTGGAGCATGTCGCCGATGGCATGAGCGGTCCCGAACTGGCGCGGCAGTTGATCGCCGAAACACCTGTGCCGTGATGCGATGAAAGTGCGCGTGCGCTGGAACCGACACACGCTGGCGCTGCTGGCCATCGTGGCGGGCATGTGGTATGCGGCGGAGGCGCAGTCGAACGGTGCCGCGCATCTGATCGCGCTGCTCACGGCCACGATGGGCGCGCTCTCCTGGCTGCACGCGCGGGCGAATCTGCGCGGATTGAGCGTTCGTCTCGTCGGTGCCAAGCCTGCGGCGCAGGATGAAACGATTCGCATTCCGGTGGAACTGCGAGCCACCGGGGCTGTCGCGCCCTGCGGACTTGAAGTGCTCGTCATCGGGGCGGGGGCCTCGATGTTTGTCGAGCGCGTACCTTCAGGGGGCGCGGTGCTGGTCGATCTTCCGCCTCCGGTGCAGCATGGTGGCGGTGCCTTGCGCCTTTTGGTGCGCAGCGTTTATCCAATGGGACTGTTCACGGCGGAAAGCGTGGTGGAAACAGCGTGGGTGCGGCGTGTTCATCCCAAACCTGCGGGTGACCTGCCTCTGCCGGCGGCGGATTCTTCGCGGCAGGGAGATGCGGTCGTCGTTTCCACGGCAAGAGCGCAGACCAGCGGCGGTGATGACTTTGCTGGCTTGCGCGAATGGCGCGCGGGTGATTCACCGCGTCACATCGACTGGCGTGCGATGGCTCGCGGTGGTCCGCTGATGGTCAAATCATGGAGTTCGGCGGTTCATGGCGTCGTCGTGCTCGATTGGAATGCGTTGGCGTTGGACAATGCCGCCCGCGCTTCTCAAATCGCCCGCTGGATGGAAATCTGCGAGGGCGACGGCAGGCCCTATGAGCTGCGAATGCCCGGTCTCACCCTCCGTGCCGGTCTTGGCTCTGCGCACCTGCGGCGCTGTCTCGACGTGCTGGCCACGCAAGCGACCGCCGATGCCGGGACGGCGGTTTCAAGTGAGTTGAAAGCAGGGAAGGGTGTTAGCGAGATCCGTTTCGAGCAATCCTCGCATCTTCCGGCGCGTCCTCTGTTGTTCCTGAGCCTCGCGTTGCTGCTGGCGCTCTTGCCGTTGCGCGGCTACATCGCCACCTCCGGACTGGTGGTGTGCGCGTTGTGCTTGATCTGGCGCGGCGTGCTGCGCAGGGCCGTGCCGCATGTACTGGTGCGTGCTGGAGTCATCGCCGCAGGGATCACGGCGGTTTATTTCGAGTATGGCGAGTTGCAAGGCATGGAGCCTGGCATTGCGCTGCTTCTCGTGCTGGCTGGCGCAAAGATGTTGGAAAGCCGCGCGCCGCGCGAGTTTCAGGTGCTTGCGCTCATCGGCTGGTTTCTGGCCTTTTGCGCCATCCTTTTGGAAAACCATCTCTCCCGCTCCGTGTGGGCGATGGCGGTGCTGCTGCTCATCGCCGCGTGCATGGTGCGTTTCCGCCGCAGTTCACCCGGAGCACGCGAACCGGTGCGGGTCACCGCCACGCTGTTCGCGCAGGCATTGCCGCTCGCGCTGATGCTGTTTTTTGTGTTTCCACGCGGTTTGCTCGACCTGGGAGCCGCGCTGGGCCGCAGCCGGTTTGGTGAGACCGGAATCGACAACACACTCGATCCCGGCAGCATCGCCAGAGTGGCCTTGAGCACGGACGTGGCCTTCCGCGTGCGGTTTCCCGATGGCGAACCACCGCAGAATGGAAATCTCTACTGGCGCTGCCTTACGCTGTGGGACTGCGACGGCCTGCGTTGGACGCGTGGCGAGCGCCTCGGCTACATGCCGATGCTGTCGGCAAAAAAAAGCGCCAATGACGTGCGCCAGATCATCGACCTGGAGGCGCATGGCAGGACGTGGCTGCCAGCGCTCGATCTGCCGCTCAGCGCCACGATGCGCGGCATGCGGTTGTCTCCTGAGTTCGATCAAACCCTCGTCTCTCCCGGGCCGGTGCGTAGTTCGGAGCGCATCGAAGTCTTTTCACGTCTCGAACAGCCTCCTCCGCGTGATCTGCCGGACCATCACCGCGAAGCCGCGCTGCAACTGCCTGAAAATGTTTCACCGCGTCTCAAACAGCTCACCGACTACTGGGAATCCGTGGCGCAAAATGACGAGCAGGTCGTCCAGCTTGCGCTGAATTACCTGCGCACACAGGGCTTCACCTACACACTGGAGCCGGGCGAGTATGCGGGGCCGGGCGGGCTTGAGGAATTCTTCCTGAACGGCCGCACTGGATTCTGTGAACACTTCAGCGCCAGCTTTGCCACGCTCATGCGCATGGCGGGTGTTCCATCGCGGCTCGTGGTCGGCTATCTCGGGGGTGAATTTTCCGATCACAACGGCGGCTACCTCATCGTGAAGCAGAGCGATGTACATGCGTGGACCGAAGTGTGGCTGGAGCGCTATGGCTGGTTGCGCATTGATCCCACTGCCGCGCTTGCCCCGGATCGCGTGAACATCGACTTGCGCTCCTTTCTCGCTGGCGGGGCCGAGGAGGCGGAACGCCAGCGCCGTAGCCTGTGGGGGCGCACCGCGCAGCGCTTCCGCCTGCTGTGGGACAGCGTCAGCTACGCCTGGCAAAATCAGGTGATCGATTACAACCAGGAGGCTCAGCGTGGCGTGTTGGAGCGTTTCGGGTTGCGTCAAAGCAGGGCGTTACTGCTTCTCATCAGCGCTGCCGTTGTTTTCACGGTCGGTGTGCTTGTCGCTTGGTGGCTTCGACGACCGGCGCGTCATGCCGATCCATGGATGCGCGCCTGGCAGCGCGTGTGCCGGAAACTCGCCAAGGCAGGTGTGCGTCCGCGTCTGGTGAATGAAGGTCCGTTCGCTTATGCCGAGCGTGTTTCAGCGCTGCGCCCGGATCTTGCCGGAACCATCACGCCGCTGGCCGAGATGTATGCCGCCGGTCGTTATGGTCCTCAACGTGAGCGCCTGGACGAGTTCAAAAAACGGCTTTCAGGCTTCAAGCCTCGCAGAATTTGATGGTGCGCGACGCAGGTTCGAACCCTGCCGTGTGAAGGCAATGCTCTACCACTGAGCTAATCGCGCGGAATTTTCCGGGGCGCAGTCTTTACGCGGACTTGGCGGCGTGGGCAACCGGAAAAATCAGCGGAGAGCCAAGGGCAAAGGGCCAAGAGATCGTGGTAAGTCAGGCGGTCTCAAAGACCGATGAAAACAACGTACAATGTCCAGTCTCAGGCTCTTTTGCTCTACGCTCTCCTCAGCCGGAACTGCCGCAGATACTGGAACGGCGTGAGGCCCATGTGGCGATGAAAGTGGTGGGTGAAGGCGCTTTGATCGCAGAAACCAAGGTCGCGGGCCACGTCGGCGATCTGCGCGCGCTCCTGTTGCAGCGCCTCACACGCGGCCTGGATGCGCAGTTTCATGATGAAGGCCTGCGGGCTGGCGCCGAAGGTCTCGACGAACTTGCGGTGCAACTGGCGTGGCGAGAGATGCACGATCTGCGCGAGTTCAGTGATGGAAACGCCGGTGCGGAAATGCTCGCGGATGTAGGCGAGAGCGCGGTCGATTTGCAAATAAGGCTGCAGCACCTGCTTCTTGCCCTCAAAGCTCTGCACGGTGCCCATGATGCCGATGACGCGGCCTTTTTCATCCATGAGTGGCAGCTTGTTCGTCACAAACCAGTCCGGGATGCCCTGATCAGTGAAGAACAGCTCGACGATGTTGAGCTTGGGCTTGCCAGTGGTCAGCACCTCCTCGTCATCGCGGCGGAAATTCTCCGCGAGGCGTGCGGGAAAGAGATCGAAGTCGTTTTTGCCGACGATGCCGGATTCTTCGGCGATGCCGAAGCGGTCCATGAAACGGTGGCTGGCACACATGAAACGGAACTCGCTGTCTTTCGCGAAGAAGGCGAGGTCGGGCAGGTGATCGAACAACCGGTAGAATGGAGTGTCCGCACTGACACGGCGGATGAAACGCTCGCGCAGTGCGGATGGGGACTCAAGGCGTGATGAACGGCTGCTCACGCGCTTGATTTAGCATGCGCCGTCAAAAACGCAGCCGGAATCCCGCGTAAGCGCCGGTACGCATGGAGGGGAAGCCTAGCACTTCGGAGTAGCGCTCTCCCAGGAGGTTCTCCACGCGGCCGAAGATTTCGAGGTTCTTGCAGACTTCGTAGCTGGCCGTCAAACGCAGGCGCAGGTAGTCCTCGACATCGGCCTGAGCGGGACCGAAGCCGTCTTCGCGGTCGATGATGTAGAGTGCACCCAGGCCGAGGCGGAACTTGGGCACGGGCTTGACCCACACCTCGCCGGAAAGCGTGTGGCGCGGCCTGCGCACGAGGCGTGTGCCGGCGGTGATGTCGTCGGCGTCGAGGTAAGTGTATTGCGCGTTGAAACCGAAGCTATCACAGGGCTGCCAGTTGAACGCGGCTTCCAAGCCCCGCGTGCGCGCCTGATTGATCTGCTGAAGCAGGAACAGGGCGGGGTCGAACACGATGAGGTTGCGGATGTCGTTGCGGAAGTAGGTGAGGCTCACCGTGGCTTGGTTGTTCGCAAACGGCTGCTCGATGCCAAATTCAAATCCCGTGCTCCGCTCGGGATTGTTGAAGGCGGGATTGCCGAACAGCGCCGCCTCACGGTTCTGCGGACTCGCAGGGGCAAAGGCGGTGCCGTAATTGGCATGCAGCACGGTTTGTGTCCAGGGCATGCGCCAGCTCGTGCCTGCGCGCCAGGTGGTGGCATTGCCGAAGTCGGAGTAGCTGTCGTGGCGGATGCCGCCGAGCACGTTCCAACCGGGCAGGATCTCCGCCTGTGATTGCAGGAAGACGGCCCAGTTGGTCTCCGCCTGATCCACGTCATAGGAGTTGCCGCCGGGATTGAAGATGCCGGGAGCATCGTTGTTGTAGCGCGAGTAGCCAAGATCCTGAAGCCATGAGCCGGCGGTGATCGTCCATTGGTCGGTGGCTTTGAACACGCTCTGGTATTCCCAGAAGTGACTGCGTGAGGTGATGCGGTTGTTGCCGCCGCCGAAGTTGTAGCCCGTGGCCGCCTGCCGGAAATTGCCGAACTGATAGGTCAGCGACTGCGTCCAGCGGTCGGTGGTTTCCCAGACCAAACGCGGAGAGAGGCTCCAGAACTCGGTGAGCACATGGTTGTCAGGATCGTTGGCTCCGAAACCCGTGCTTGCGAAGGGATCGCCGACATCCGCATTGTAATAACGCAGGTCGAGGTCGAAGCGCAGCGTGTCGGCGAGCTGGGCACCGAACTTGGCGGCGCTGTTGTTCAACTGCATCTGGCTGTTCACGCGGTAACCCTGCGTGTCCGTGCGGCTGAGTTCCAGACTCCAGTCATAGATGCCTGCGGAGCCACGTGTCCCGAGACTCTCGCGTGAGAAACCGTAGCTGCCGCCTTCCCATGAGAGCGTGGTTTCAGGTTTCTTCAGACCACGACCACTGCGGGTGATGATGTTGATCACACCACCGAGTGTTTTGCCGCCATAAAGACTGGCAGCAGGGCCGCGCAGCACTTCGATGCGTTCGACATTGTCGAGCGCCATCGTTTCGATGTTGTAGAGGCCGGCGAGGTTCGCGGGCACGGGGCGCCCGTCGATGACGACGAGCGTCTGGTCGCTGTTGGCCCCGCGCAGGAAGATGCCGTTGGTGGAACCGGGAGTGCCTCGGTCGGCAATGACCAGGCCTGGAACCTGCCTCAGTGCATCAGGCAGCATTTTGAGCTGCTGCTCGTCGATCTTTTTGCGGTCGATGACCGTGACGCTGCTGGCGGTGCGCCAGGATTCGGTTTCGGTTTTCGTCGCGGTGATGACGCGTTCCGGCATGACGCCGGCTTTTTTGGGCGTTTCGGCGCTCAGTTTGAAGATGAAGCCGAATAAGAGGGCCGTGAGCGTGAGGCTGCGGCCACGAGGGATGTGGATGAACATGGGTATTGGGTTTTCATTGGTTCGATGAAATCATCCGCGCACCGCCACTTGGCGGGTCGGATGACATGTTCGCAGCGAGATGTTCGGACTCCGGGTTTATGCAGCGTATGACCGCCGCTCCTCGCCTCCGCCTTCACCAAGGATTGCTCCCGATTGGCTTTGCTCCGTGCGTTTGAGCACGAATGGAGGTCTGTAACCCGATACCGCAGCGCCACTGTGGCCGGTTCTCACGGCCTTCCCTGCATCTGCGAACGGAAAGAAAACGGGAGGCACCGCATGGATGCTTCCCGCCATGAGCGCCTCATAAACGTCACATGGGTGAGGGGCAAATGGAAATACGGAGCGCACGTATCCCACGTGTCGTTGTTCGGGGTGTGTCCGAAAGTTTGTGTTCCGGTTCAGCGGGGTGCCTTCGACTGGGTGCGAATGTCGCCCAAGACCAGATACAGCCTCAACGAGCAGCAGTTCAGACTGTGGCGGATGAGATGCACGGTGCAGGTCTGCACACTGGCCTCGGAGAAGACGGAGATGGAAAATCCATGATGGCCAGCGACCGTCAACCACGGTCATCCGGGGCAACAAGGATGGGGACGAGGCTGTGCTAGGTGATGTTCAGGTCCTTGCGCGCCACGGCGATGGAAATGGCGTAGCCGCCCATGACATCGATGAGCGACATGAGGCCGAGGAGAAGGAAGACGTTAGTGCCAGCCCCGGCTACGACGAGGAACTCGACGATGAAGATGATGAACACCAGCATGGAGAGGAGATGCTCCAGGGTGGAGTGCTGGGTGGTGCGGGTGGACTTCAGTATTTCGATGAAGAGCAGGGCGAGTCCGCTGGCGATCATGACTTCATTCCAGCCGGCGGACCATTGCGCGCCGGAAATGAGCGTTGCCTGCCATAGAGGCTGTGCAGGCGGGAGCCGAAAGTCGTGCCCCATCTGCAGGGCGACATTGTACGCCAGCAGCGCGAGTGCGAGCATGGGGAGGCTACGGATGAGGCCGGGCTTGGAGCGTGACGGGAGAGTGCTGAGGGTATTCATGGCAGAGAGGGGGGGAGCCGATGACGAATGACGAGAACAGGGCTCGCTCCTGCTGTTTCAGAGGCCCATGTTGCCGAGCACGACGGCGGTGCGGTTGAGGAAGGCGGTGACCTCGGGATGCGCGGCTTCGAGTTCCGCCAGGGCCGCAGGCCAAGTGGTGGACGTGTTCTCCGGCTCTGCCTGTGTGACGAGGGCGAGCAGGCGTGCCCTGGCTGAGGGCGGGAGATCGACATCGCTTTCGAGCCGGGTTCGGAGGTGCTGAAGGAGTTCGGGGTTCATGGGTTGCTGCTGGGGTGGCCGCCTGCGAGCGGCCCGTGTTTTAACGGGTGGGTGGCTTGGTAGAGCGCTTGAGGCCTGATTTCGTGGCCGATTTGAAGGTGAGGGCGGCCTGCGGATTGGCTTTCGCGGCCGTTGGGGTGGCCTTGGCACTGCGGGGTTTCTTGATGGACGCAGTTTTACTGGCCTGAGGCTGCGTCTTGACCTGCTGCTCGGCCTGGAGCCAGAAGTCCACGTCCTGTCCGGTGGGGCGGTTGGCCTGCTGCCACAGGTGGTAGGCACGGGCATGGATGGGCTCAAACGGTGGCGGGGGCACGGGAAGGGTTGGCTTTTTCATGGAGTGAGAGTCGAGGCACCGGAGGGCGCGACAGAGGAGAATGACGCAGGAATCCGGCGTGAGCCATGGGGTGTACACCCCGTCCGGATTTGCTCGGCTCTGGACTGCGGCGAGAGGAGAACGAAAGCGGCAAGCAGAGAAGGGAGAGCCGAGACGACTGGCGGGAGTGAATCAAACGGTGAGCGGTGAAGACGGTTTTGACTGACCGCTGGTTACCGGTGACTGTTGACCACTGGTGGGCGAGAGAAATCAATGTCCGTTATCCATCGTCAACCACAGTGAACGGAGAGGATGACGGGACGCGGATGGTTCAGCGCCGGTTCTTGTCGTTGAAACTGGCGACGACGCGGGCGGCTTCGCGGTTTTCGGCCTTTTCTTTGAGATCCTGGCGCTGGTCGCCATGGCTTTTGCCTTTGCCGACGCCGATCTCGAACTTGATGCGATGGCCTTTCCAGTAGGCGCGCAAAACGGGGAGGGCGAGGCCCTTCTGCTGCGTCTGGGCGAGCAGTTTCATGATTTCGTTTTTGTGCAGCAGGAGACGGCGGGAGCGGCGTGGCTCGTGGGTCTCGTGGCTGGCCTTGTCGTAGGTCTGGATGTCGCAGCCGTAGAGCCAGACCTGGCCGCGCTCGACGCGGGCGAAGGCGTCGGAGATGTTGAGTTTGCCGAGGCGGATGGATTTGACCTCGGTGCCACGGAGCTCGATGCCGGCCTCGTATTTTTCGAGGATGTGGTAGTCGCGCGCGGCTTTGCGGTTCGTGGCGATCTCGGACATAGGTCGCACGCGGTGAACCGCTGGTGCTGACACGGGCTGGCGGCGCTGCCGGGAGGGGCAGGGGTTGGCCTAGACGTTGTCGATGTTGGCGACGGTGATCTTGCCCTGGATGATTTCGAGGAGGGCGAGGTCGGCTTCACGGAGACCCGGACGGCGCTCGACGAGGGGAGCACGGCCCAAGGCGATCTGACGGACTCGCTTGGAGACCATGTTGATCAGGATGGGGGGATCTTTGACGATTTGCGCGGCTTGTTCGACGAGGTCAGCTCTCATGAGGGAAAGTGGGGCTGGGATTGGGGGGCGGAGGATAGAGGTGGAGCGCTGTGGTGCAACTGTTATGTTCCTGCATTTCCCCTTGCGGAAACGGGGGTGGTACTGTCTCATCGGCGCTCGATTTTGACTCATGAAGAAAGCGCTCATCACCGGCATCACAGGACAGGACGGCTCGTATCTCACGGAATTGCTGCTCGCGAAGGGCTATGAGGTGCATGGGATCATCCGCCGGGCGTCGTCATTCAACACCGGGCGGCTGGAGCACCTGTTCAGCCCGGAATCGCACCTGCCGGCGAACCAACTGCATCTGCACTATGGGGATCTGATGGATTCGGTGGCGTTGGTGAAGCTGCTCTATGAGTTGAAGCCGGACGAGGTGTATAATTTGGGCGCACAGAGCCATGTGCGGGTGTCATTTGACGTGCCGGAGAGCACCGGTGACATCGTGGGCCTGGGGACGCAGCGCATCCTGGAGGCGATCCGCGAGACGGGGCTGGTGGGGAAGGTGCGCTTCTATCAGGCGTCGTCGTCGGAGATGTTTGGCAAGGTGCAGGAGGTGCCGCAGGTGGAGACGACGCCGTTCTGGCCGCGTTCGCCGTATGCCTGCGCGAAAGTTTACGGTCACTGGCTGACGGTGAACTATCGCGAGAGCTACGGGCTGCATGCGAGCAGCGGGATTCTTTTCAACCACGAGAGTCCGCGACGCGGGGAGACCTTCGTGACACGCAAGATCACGCGTGCGGCGACGCGCATCAAAGTGGGCCTGCAGGACAAGCTGTTCCTGGGGAACATGGACGCGAAGCGCGACTGGGGCTACGCGAAGGATTATGTGGAGATGATGTGGATGATGCTCCAGCAGGACGAGCCGGACGATTACGTGATCGCGACGAACGAGACGCACAGCGTGAAGGAGTTTGTGCAGGAGACGTTTGGCGCGCTCGGCCTGGACTGGGAGAAGCACGTGAAGTACGACGCGCGCTACGAGCGCCCGGCGGAGGTGGACCTGCTCATCGGTGATCCGGCGAAGGCGCGGAAGAAGCTGGGCTGGGAGCCGAAGGTGAAGTTCAAGGAACTGGTGCAGATCATGGTGGCCGCCGATCTCAAGATGGCGAAGCATGAGCTGGCGGTGAAGAACACGACGGCTGAGTGATCGGATGACTGGCAGGCGTTTGAAAGGGACCTTATGAAGAAGATCGGAGTCGGTATCATTGGAGGCGGCCTGATGGGCCGTGAAATGGCGAGCGCCTTCGCACGCTGGTGCGCGCTGATGGATGTGGAGGTGCAGCCGGAGCTGGTGGCGGTGGCCGACCTGGTGGAGGACGTGCGGAACTGGTTCCGCCGGATTCCTTCCTGCACGCAGATCACGGGGGACTATCAGGAACTGCTGGCGAATCCGGCGGTGGACGTGGTCTATGTGGCGGTGCCGCACCATTTGCATGAGAAGCTCTACTGCGATGTGCTGGCGGCGGGGAAGGACTTGTTCGCGGAGAAGCCGTTCGGGATTGATCTGGCCTCAGCGAGACGCATCGCGGCAGCGGCGAAGTCTTCGGGACGCTTCGTGCGCTGCAGCTCGGAGTTTCCCTTCCTGCCGGCGGCGCAGCGCGTGATGCAGGCGGCCACGGGTGGAAAGCTGGGGCGCGTGCTGGAAGTGGTGTCGGGCTTTCATCACAGCAGCGATCTGGATGCGACGAAGCCGGCGAACTGGAAACGCAAGTCGGCGATGTGTGGCGAGATAGGCGTGTTGGGAGACTTGGGCATGCACGCCTGCCACATTCCTTTGCGCCTGGGCTGGAAGCCGCGGCGTCTGTTTGCACAACTTCAGAAGGGCCATCCCCAACGGCCGGACGGCAAGGGGGGCATGGCGGATTGCGACACTTGGGACAACGCCTTGCTGCATTGCTGGACGGAGATCGCGGGCCATGAGGTGCCGCTGCGTCTGGAGATGAAACGCATGGCTCCGGGCGAGACGAACACTTGGTTCATCGAAGTTCTCGGCACGGATGGAGGGGTGCGATACAGCACGAAGGAGCCGAAGACGTTGTGGGTGTTTGAGAACGGCAAAGAGCAGTTCTGGAAGAAGACGGATCTCGGTTTCGGCATGCCGTTCAAGACGGTCACCGGGGGGATTTTTGAACCCGGATTTCCCGATGTGATCCAGCAGATGTGGGCGGCTTACTTGATGGAGAGAGCGGGGCTGCTGGGAAGCCGATTTGGCTGCGCTACGGTCGAGGAGGCGGTGGCGACCCAGGAAATTTTCGCTGCTGCGCTGGAGTCGCACCGCCAAAGTATCGTGAAAACTCTATGAGCCCCACTGCTCAGCTATTTCGATTTGAAGCTTCGCTTGTCGAGATGATGTGCGGGTAATCGATAAGCTGGATCAGGGGGATGCTATAGCGGGCGGCAATCGCATCTGCCTCGGATTCCGGATAATCATCCCGGAAATAAACCTCCTTCACGCCGTAGGCACACAGCATCTGCATGCAACTCGTGCAGGGCTTGGTGGTGCAGGCGACGAGCTTGACGTTTCCTCGCGTGAAAAGACTGCACAAATTCACCTCGGCATGAAGCATGTATTTACGCCGTGCATCACGGTCAACCCAGAAATCAGGATCGGCATTATAACCGGGTGCCAGGCCGTTGTAGGCCGTCCCGATCACCCTGTTGTCAAAGTCGATGGCAACAGCCCCGACTTTCCGAAAGGGATCCTCGGAACGCAGGCTGGCCACATAAGCCAAAGCCATGGCATATTGGGGAATGGTAAGTCGTGTGGTGGAGGAGAGAATTTCAGAGGTCATGAGAGCACATGATTTCCGAGGGGAGCAGCATCAAGAAAGCTGAAATATGTTTTTAGTGCTAGTTTGGTTTTAACCCGGATTATGCAATGGAGTAAACGAATGGAGGTGGACGGGCTTCGATTTGGCGGAAGATGGCGTCCATCCAGGGACGCTTTTTGCGGGGCAGTGAGAGCTTGAGCACCCGTTTGCGAGCGTGCTGGCTGACCCAGCCGCCTATTGCAAAGCAATAGGATCTCAGCGTCGCCAAGGTGGCTTGGTTGTGACTGTTGAGCCCAAAGTGCCGGAACAGGCTCATCAGATTGTAGGCCACCATGATGAAGCGGAACGAGGCCTCCGTGGCCCAAAAGTCTTGCAGACAGAAGGCGTCGAGGCCGAAGTCCTGCTTTAGCTCCTTGATCCGATTCTCGCAGTCGGCTCGCGAGTTGTAAATGTTCCAGACCTGATCGAGCGGCAGGTCGAGATTGGTCACATACAGGCTGAAGCGGTAGTCGGGCAGGTCATCAAAGAGCAGCTTGCCCCCGGCCTGCGGACGGCGACTCATTTCCTTGCGCACCACGATGTGCCGACGCGCTCTAGCCTTCGGATCGGCGGGCTGATGCCGCCACTCTTTGACCGCGATGCCTGGGCAGACCTCCACCCAGTCTTTCATGCCGTGGACCTCGTGCTTGAGGTTGGAGTAGGCTCGGGCGGCGATGATGTAGTTGATGCCGCGCTCTTCCAGCGCTCTCAAGATTTCGTCGGTGTAAAAGCCGCTGTCGCCACGCACCAGGCCCACCTTCATGCCTGCCATCGCCTCATCGAAGGTCTCGCGCATGAACTCCACGCAGTTGGAGCACGCCGCCGTGTTGCCCGGGCGCAGCCACGCATTGGCCACCATGCGTGTCTGGCTGATGAAGGCCATGAGCGGATGGTGCGAGTTGCGCCCTTTGCGGTTGGGGTTGTAGCCCTTGGCCGAGCCTTCCTGATTGCCATCGCGCGTGATGACCGTGCTGTCGAAATCCACCGTCACCGCGCCCACGTTGATCTGCGCGAAGAACCACCGCTGCAAGGCCGGGAACACCGTCGTGTTGCGCGCCTGGGAGAACTTGCCGAAGAACCGGCTGTAAGTGCTTTGGCTCGGCAGGCTCTCATAGCCAAAAATGGCCGCCAACGTTTGATCCTGGCGCAACCAGTCGCAGTGGATGTAACGGCTGGCTCCCGTCCAGATCCCGAGCCAAAAGCTTTCGATGATCTGCACCGGATCATAGGCACGGTTGGATCCACCTTGAGGCAGATCCAGGGTGGCCAGATGCTCGAGGATGCCGGTCTGGTCGACAAAACGCTTCATCAGCGCCATGCCGCCAAAGGGCGTCACCGGCTTGTCAGAGTATTCAATGGGCAGGTTCACCATCACGGTGATCATTGCATACTCGTCAATCCCTTGGTCTGACAAGCGCTCCGCCTCTTTGCACGTCTTCTATTGCATGTTCCGGGTTTAAAATCGTTTGAACATGATCTAATGAACACTACATTTAGTCTGAACTTACTTAAACCTCATGAGCTCCTATAATTATAGAAAGACCTGTCTTGTAAAGATTCTTGGTAGACTGCGCAGTTTGGTGGCACTTCCGGTAACAGATACCCCGCGCAGGTCTTGGGAAAGTGCATCTACACGTGAAATCCAGTTGGAGTTCAATTTTGGATTCGCGGAACGTCAAGGCAGACCGCGGCTCCAAAAAATGCCCGCCTCACACGTCATGTGCCGAATAATGCCAAGGGGAAGCATCCAGACATTTGATAATGAAGAAATGAATGTGGCAAAAAGGAGGAAATTTTGATATGGACAAAAGCCGGTAAAATTGCTTGTATCGACGTTTAATACCCGCTCCAACCTTTCCCGTCATGCTGATCAAACACTCCCGAACCGCCACCGTCAGTTCTCTCCTGCTGGTGTTCACCCTCACCGCTGCCTGCCTGATGCCTCGGGGAGCAAACGCGCAATTTGGTGTTTCACCCTCTCAGACGAGCAACTTTTTCAACGACTTCCGTAATCGATCCAGCCAGATGAAAAAGAGCGCTCAAGCCGCGCGTAGCGGTGACGTTGTTTATGATTATGAGAAAGGTGCTTATGTCAGTCAAGAGGATCAGGAAGGCTTTCAAAGCCTGCAGCAACTGTTGCGGTCAGATCGTGAGATTTCCCAGCCCTCCGTGAGAAGCGGCAGTTCGGCCTTTGCCGCCCGTGCAGTGGGTGATTACACCAGCTATTCGGGACAGTATTCGCAGTCTCTGAGTTACTTCGCCCCCACCTACACATCCGACCCCTTTCTTTCAGGCAAGCGAAACATGCGGCTTGGGCCTGTCAACATTGGACTGGGGCTCTATCAAGGCTTTGAATACAACAGCAATGTGCAGCGGACACCTGTAGCCGTTTCAGATTTCATCAGCAGCACCTTGTTGAACGTCAGCGCCAACTACCGACTCACGCAAAACAATGTTTTGAGCTTTACGGCGGGTATCGGTGTGGATCATTATTTTGATCACCCCGAGCTTGCTTCATATGGCAGTGGCGGCACTATGCTGAATCTTCTTCCTGGAAGCACCTTGGCTTTCGACATCAAAGCGGGACCAGTTTACATAACCATTTATGACCGAATGTCGATGCGGCCTGCCGTGAATAACGCTTTTATGGGTGGCAACAACACTGCTAGTTTTGGAGTTTTTCAAAATGACTTTGGCGTTGCAGCAAACTGGCAAATCAACTCTGCTTGGGCCTTGGCCCTGAACTTGACTAATACCATCTCGAATGTGCTCGGTAGCGCTAATCAGCAGTTCAACCGCACCATGAATTCGATTCACGCCTCGTTGACCTATAGCCCCACAGCCACATGGATTTTGGGCACGGAGGGAGGCGTCTCATATTTGGATTATGATCAGCAGACTCTGAATGATGCGACCATGTTAAACTGGGGCCTTTTTGTCAGTGTTCCTCTTGGTAAATCCACCACCATGAAACTGGCCGGTGGTGTGCAAAATTTTGAATTTGAAGATCCTACCATTTTTGCCCCTCTAGGACCGGGAGATTTCACGGATCTTAATGGTTATTATTATACCTTCAGTTTGACCAACCAGCTCAACGCCCGCTTCAGCCACACATTGAGCATTGGTCATGAGTCCTCCATCAACCTTGCTTCCAATTTCATCACCGCTGACTTCGCCAATTATGGTATCTCCATGGTTGCGTGGAAGGGCGGTCGTTTCTCACTTTCGGGTTACTTCGAGCATGCCGAGCCATCCTTTACCAATCCTGCTTTCCCGGGTGCTCAGTCTGACATCAGCCAATACGGCGTTGATTTCTACTATACCCATCAGTTGAGCTCAAAGATCAGGCTTGGAACGGGTTATCATTTTGGCCGCGCAGATTCTGTCGCAATAGGTGCGGATTTCGACCAGCATGGCTTCTCATTCGACCTAAACTACGTCCTTTCCGCCAAAGCGGGCGTCAACTTTGGGTATCGGTACTTCATCACCGACTCCAGGGGGGCCAACAACGATTCCACCCAGTCGCGCGTGATCTTTGGTTTCAATTATAATTTCTAACGAACGGGTGCGAAACAGGTCTCTTCTTGTGCGATGTTTGACCATCCACTGCTCCCTGTTGTGTTTTAGCTCTCCCGATTTTGCTCTCTCATTATGAAGAAATTATCCTGTTTGGTCTTCGCTTTGTCGATAATCGTTCCATGCCTAAATGCTCAGGATCCCGGTTTTCGTTCCCCCGAGCCATCGCGAGCCGCTCGACAAGCAACTGCTTCAACAACGACGGGATCGCTCAATGCAGGCGCGGCAGTGTTGACATCCATGGATGTTCTGGACAACAATCGTCCTATTTCGTCAGGCGATACGATCAGCATACGAATTCTGGAGGATCGACGTGATGCGCTCCAACAAGTGGTTGCGGTGACCGGAGAGGTGCAAGCGCCTTATGTGGGACTGGTCAATGCCAGAGGCAAAACTTGCCGCGATCTCGCTTACACGATTAAGAGAGAACTCGAAAAGAATTTCTTCAAAAACGCCACGGTGGTCATCGCCATCGACAAGCTGAACGAGAGAACTCAGATGGAGGAGAGGGAGGTGGATCTGGAGTTCTATGTCATGTTTGGCTTCGTCGCCAGACAGGGAAAATACGATTTACCCTCAAATGAAGACATTTCCATCAGCCAGGCAATTCTCAGGGCAGGTGGATTTGCCCAGTTTGCCAACAAGGAGAAGGTCAAAGTCATTCGCAAGACCCCTCAGGGCAACAAGACCATATTGGTCAATGTGGACGGCATTATGCGACGTGGGGATCTCGAACGGGATATATACATTCGCAAGGATGACGTGATTATCGTTGAAGAGCTTAATTGGAATTTCTGAAACTGGCGACTTTCCAGCATAACATCGCGACGCCGGTCATTATTGCCCTGCGGTATGGCATTATCTGGATTGAATATTTAAAATCGAACATTGGGACCATCTAAAAATCCAATGGCTTAAGCGCCGCTTTGAGCGAACTTGCCGTGCTGGAGTTTTCCGGTGTGATCAACGTCAGCCGTGACTCCCAGATAGAATTAACCCTTGGATTGCAATTTCCAACATGGAACAAACCCTCAATCTCCCCGGACAGGGACAGTCAAGCACCCTGAGTCGCATTCATGAAGCTTCGGCCAAGTTTCAACGCTATAAAATCCTGCTGCGCCGCCGCTGGTGGTTCTTGCTGCTGACAGCCAGCATTGGCGTCTGTGTTCAAGCTCTTCGCATTACCGGGCGTCCGCAGGAGTTCCGCTCTCTTGCCAAACTCGTTGCCGGTGGTCAGATGGTTTTCAATGACAGCGTCTCTTGGCGTGAGCAGCAGGCGGACTTTTATGGTACTATCATAGAAACCGTTGAAAGCGCCGAAATGAAACGACGTGCCTTGGAACGGGTGCGGGCCTTGAATCCGGATGTGAAAGATTCAGATGTGGAGATTCGGGTGGCTCAGACCAAGGGGTCGGCCATTTTTAACATTCTTGCCACCGGTTCCGAGCCCAAGTACACCAAAATCTTTCTGGATGCGTTGCTGGATGAGTTCATCTCATTCCGGCAAAGCATTCGCGAGCAGGCGCAGGGCAAGGTGCTTCAGCAGTTTCTTCAGGAAGTGGTGACCAAGCAAAAGGTCATGGAAGAAAGCCTTGAGCGTCTCACCAAGTTCAGGGCTGCCAACAACATCATCACCATCACCAATGGCAACAATGCAGCCGCTCAGTTTCTGAACAACCTTCAATCTCTGCGCGAGACTCAGCGCACAATACTCGAAGAGCTAAAGCTGGCAATTGCCAATGTGAACGCTGCCATGGAAGCGCGGGAGAGGATGCTGAACTCAGGAGCAACACCGTCGTCAGCCACTGCCAAAACTCCCGAAAACGCTCAGCCTGCCGGCATTAAACCCGATTCTTCCCCAGGTGGTTACGGCATGACCATGGCGGAGCAGGATTATCTCCGCACGAAATCGAAAATCACGGAGTTGAAAACCAAATTGGACTCGTTGCTGATCCAGTTCAAACAGCAGCATCCAATGGTTCAGGATGTGACGGAAGAGCTGGCGGCTCAAAAAGCGCTTCTCGATTCCTATGCCGACCAGATTCAGCAGGAGATGCATTCTCAGATGGGGGACATTCAGCGCCGGGTGCAGGTCCTAGACGCACAGATTGCCGAAAAACAGAATGAGGCCCTTGATCTCGGTGGTAAGATCGCTGAACACGACAAATTGGAGAAAGCTGCTGAGTCGGCGAAAATGGCTTATGAGAAGCTGTTTGAAAAAGTGGAGCAAATTCAGAGCGTCTTTAATTCTCAGGCTGACTATGTGGCGATTCAAGAGCGTGCCACCGCTGCATCTGAAAACGTCGAAGATTGGGTCATGCCTATTGTGATTGGCCTTATCGCCGGTGTTGGTGCGGGCATCGTCATTTTGCTGCTGTTTGATCGTCTGGATGACCGCATGAATTCATTCAGCGAATTTCAGGCTCTTTTCCCGGCGGAATCGGTCCTTGGTCAGGTTCCCGAGCAGAGAAACCGTGGTGACGTGGCTCTCTTGCGTCCAAATGATGACCGTCATCTTTACGCGGAGGCTTTTCGCAACATCCGTTCCTCCATTCTATTCAAAAACTGGCAGGGCAAACCGCCGAAAACCATTCTTATCACCAGTGCCGTGCCCAATGAAGGCAAGACTACCGTCACCTCAAATCTTGCTGTTACTATGGCATTGGCCGGGGCGCGTGTTTTGCTGGCAGACTGCGATCTACGTCGTGGTGGTGTGAGCGAATTGTTCAAACTGCCGTCTTCCCCTGGCTTGAGCGAGGCCTTGCGTGGCAAACTGCACTGGCGTGATGCTGTGCAGGAAACCAGCACAAGGAATCTCGACTTGCTTGCTCGTGGCGACGTCTTTGATCAAACCTCCGAGATGCTGCTTTCCAAGACTGCCGAGGAAATGCTGCGTGAGATGAGCGAAGAATACGATTACGTCATCTTCGACAGCGCTCCGGTACTCGTGGCCGATGACACGGCCAGCTTTGCGCCGAAACTCGACTCCGTTCTTTTCGTCGTTCGCATGTCTTCCACCATGGCCCGCCTCTCCGGCAAAGCGCTGGATCTGCTCTACGAACGTCAGGTGAACATTGGTGGCGTGATTCTCAACCGCTCCAGCTCCAACCTGAAAGAGTACACCTATTACAACTACGCCAGCTACTACTACGCCCCGGCGAAGACGACTCCACAGCCGCCCGCTGCGCCTGCGGCGGCGAAATCCTGATTTCAATCAGCTTGTAGCAAATCAAAAAGGCGCGGGAGGTTTAAACTCCCGCGCCTTTTGCTTTTCAGATTGTCAGTTAGATTACGCCAGCGTCTGGAGTTTCGCTTTCACCGCTTCAAAATTGGGCAGATCTTTTGGTGTTGCGGTCTGCTCCGCGTATTGAATGACGCCGTTCTTGTCGATGACAAAAGCAGCGCGGGCAGAGGTGTCACCGATGCCGGCGAGGCCCGGAAAGACCACGTCATAGGCCTTGGTGGTTTCCTTGTTGAGGTCGCTCACAAGCGTGATGCCGATCTTTTCCTTCTGCGCCCACGCTTCTTGAGCGAAGGGGCTGTCCACGCTGATGCCGATGACGTCGGCGTTCAGATCGCTGTAGCTGCTGAGGCCTGCTGTGATATCGCAAAGCTCCTGCGTGCAGACGCCGGTGAAGGCCAGCGGGAAGAAGAGCAGCACGGTATTTTTGCCGGCAGGCAGCGAGACATCGCTGAGGCCGGAGGCGTTTTTGGACTTGAGAGTGAAGCTGGGGGCTTTGGAGCCAACGGAGAGTGCCATAGAGGTTGTTAGGTTTGTGGGTTGCGTTCAGGCCGGTGGCCTGGAGTGATGCTACCAAGACCAGACTGCCCTTCTGGTCAATCTAACGTTGCCCACGCTTCTCAGGTTGCCTTGATCCTTATGCCAGCGGCATGAGTTCCTTGATCGGCTCGCCAAACGGCAGGATCGGCATCGGTCGCCCTTGGAAATCATCAAAGGTGTCGTCGTAGTCGATGCCGAGGTGCTGATACACCGTGGCCCAGAGGTCGTTCGGGCTCAGCGGACGCTCGATGGGGAATTCGCCGCGTGGATTGGTGGCACCGATGACCTGGCCGGTTTGCATGCCGCCTCCGGAGACGATGAAGGACATCGCGTTCGGCCAGTGATCGCGTCCAGGTTGCGTCACCCCGGTCTGTGTGCCGATCTGCGTGTTAATCCTCGGTGTGCGGCCAAATTCGCCGGTGATGATCACCAGCACGTCCTTGTCGAGACCGCGCTGATGGATGTCTTCGATCAGCGCCGAAGCGGCCTGGTCATAGACGGGCATGCGCCAGCGGGCATCTTCATACATGTGGCAGTTCACCGCGTGACTGTCCCAGTTGTAGCAGCAGTTCTTCGGGATGGCGGTGGAGAAGGGATTCTCCCACACCATCGTGACGAAACGGCAGCCTGCTTCCACGAGACGCCGTGCCATGAGGCCGCGCTGGCCGTAGGTGCTGTAGCCGTAGCGTTCGCGTAGTTTTGGGGGTTCCTGGCTCAGGTCGAAAGCATTCTGCACCGCTGGCGTGGTGAGCATGCCGAAGGCACGCTGGCTGAAGCTGTCCATCGCCTCCATCAGACCGCTGCGATCCATCTCGCGTCGCAGATTGTCCATGCCCTTCAGCAGGTGCATGCGGTCATCGAGCCGGGACTCCATGTCCGGCGTGAGGCCGATGTTTTCGACTTTGAAATCCTTCACGCTGGGATCGCCGACGACCATGAAGGGTGATGCCGATGGCCCGAGATAGGCCGCGCCGAGCGAAAACGTGTCGATGCCCTGCCGTCCGCGATCCACCCCCGCCACGCAGGTCGGCATTGCCTGTCCGGCACGGTGAAGTTTGCGGCTGATGATCGACTGCACCGACGGCGCATCATTGACGAAGCCGACGGGCGATGCGGGCAGGCGACCGGTGAGGAAACGCTTGTGACCACCGCCGTGATCCGCAAACTCGTGATGCACCGAGCGGATGATGTTGAACTTGTCCGCGATCTTGGCCTGGCGCGGGAACAACTCGCAGATGTGCGTGCCGGGGACGTTGGTGCGGATGGGATTGAGCACGCCGCGATACTCGACGGGCGCATTCGGCTTCATGTCATAGCTTTCGAGCTGCGACATGCCACCCGGCAGCCACACAAAGATCACCGACTTGTCCTTCAGCCGCTTTCCGGCGGTCTTCGCGAGTGTTTCGGCACGCAGTGTGTCGCTGAGCGACCATCCACTGAGACCGAGCGTGCCCATCTGCAAAAAACTGCGGCGCGAGAGCGGGCCGGAGCAATGGAGTGATGAGGATGCGAATGACATGAACGTCGGGAATACGACGGCGCAGTGGGCAATCTCTCAGCTTCGCTGAGATCACTTCAAACTCAGGATGAACGCCTTCACATCCGCAAACTCCTGTGGCTTCAGAATGAGATTCATCGGCGGCATCGGCGAGATCGGCGTGGCGACGTAGCCTTCGGCGAGTTTGGCGTTGGGATTCACGAGGCTTTCTAGGATGTAGGCGGCATCTTTACGTGTGGCGATGCCATCCAGCGCGGGGCCGACGGCGCTGCCCTGGCCTTTGAGAATGTGGCAGTTTTTGCAGGCGGCCACGGGATGCTCCCAGAAGATTTTTTCACCGCGTTTCACATCACCAGCGAGCTTGGATTCGTCGTCTTCGACTTCGGCAATGAGTTCAACGAGGCTCACATCATCGAAGTAGGTGTCGCCTTTGCCGACGTGGAGGAGGTTGATGCTGGCTTTGTTGCGTGTCTTGCTGTTGAAGGTGACTTCGACTTCGGTCCAATCCTGCGTGCGGCCGATGGTTTTGGTTTCAGCGCGGCCAAGGTGGTCGTTGAGGCTGGCCTTGCCACGGAAGCCGTGCGTTTTGATCCAGGCGCTGAGTTTGTACTCGGTGTTCGGCTTCAACGGCACATCGGCGAAGAAGCTGGTGTCCGCCTGGTCACGCGTGATGACACGGAAGGCGTTCTGGCCGCTGTGAGATTTGCCTTCACCGCTCACGATGGTCCATTCGGCACCAGCGTTGCCGGGCTGCTTGCCGTAATCGCGGTGCTTCCAGCCTACAGGCAGTTTCTTGTCGGTGAGCTGCTCAAACCCGGCGTTAGCGATGAGATTCGGCCCTTCTTGGTAGTTGAGAGCCTTGTGCTTCTTGCCGAGCAGCTTCATGGCCTCGGTCAGCCATTCGTCATTCTTCACCACAGGATCAGCGGCGAGTTTTTTGACCAGCGTCTGGATTTCCGGCGTCGTGGAGAATTCGGCGAGCTTCACGAATGCGGCGAGGCGGGTATGGAGATCCTGATCAGAAAACACGCCGGAGCCGAAAAAGAGATCCTGCGCAGCCTTGTCGCTGCCGAGGGCGCGGATGGCGTTGCGGCGGAGTTTGGCGTCTTTGGAGATGAGGGCAGCTTGGTGGGTTTTGGCGTCGAGTTTGCCGAGACCATGAAGAGTCCAAAGCTCGTGTATGTGCCCCATGCCAGATACCAAGCCCCCTTTGAATGAGTTGCGCAGAGAATCTGCCACTTCAGCTACTCCCTGATGCTTCTGGATCATAGTTCTTTGTGTTTCCAGCTTGCTCCATTGTGTTTCGTAACCGCGACTTTGAAGCCCTCGGCCCACAATCCGGTAAATCCGCCCACGGCTATGATCCCGCAGGTCATTCTCATGCGCACCGCCGACGCCCGTGGTCGCGACGAAGCCGCCGCGTTCCAGGCTTGGCGTGGGATTGTGCTGGATGATGAAGTTCTGGAAATCGGCGACCCACACGGCACCATCGGGGCCGACTTCGGCGTGGACGGGCGAGTTCCATTCATCGCTGCTGGCGTAAAGGTTCATGAAATCGAGCGCCTTGTAGCCAGCGCCATCGGGCTGCACATCGACGAGGGAGACGACTTTCATCGTGGGCTCGCAGATCATGGCTTTGCCTTGGAAGCGCTTCGGCAAGTTGTCGCTGTAGATGAAATTGCTGCCAGCGGCGGCGGTGTAGCCGCCGAAAACATCGACCTGACGAAAGTTCGGCGTGATAGTGTGGCAGGTGTCGACGACGTTGATCTTCTTCGCGGTCATGCCGCGTGAACCTTCGGGATACGCGGTGGCGGGGATGCCGCCGAAGAAAATGGGCGCACCATTCGCGGTGCCGCCGAATTGATCGCCCGCGTCATTATAACTGTGTGCCCAGGCGTTGTTGGTGAACTGGTGCAGGAACTCGATGGCGCTGCCGTCGGGCTTGAAGCGATACGTTCCCATGGTGAACTGATGCTTTTTGCCGCCGACGTAACCCTCGATACCGCTGTAGCCGACGCAGCCGTAGATCCAGTTGTCGAAGCCGTAGTGCAGGTTGCTGGCCTGCGCGTGCGTGTCGCGGATGCCCCAGCAGTCGATGATCGTCTCACGTTTGTCGGCTTTGTCGTCGCCGTTGGTGTCTTCGAGGTAGATGAACTTCGGCGGTGCGGCCACGATGATGCCTTTGCGGGCAAAAACGATGCCGGTGGGTAGATTGAGCTTATCGGCGAAGACGGTGAACTTGTCCGCTTTGCCGTCGCCATCGGTGTCTTCACAAATTTTCACACTGTCCTGGCCTTCGCCGTTTTCTTTGATGCCGTGCGGATAGTCACGCGTCTCCACGACCCAGCAGCGCCCACGCTCATCCCACGCGAAGGCGATGGGCTTGGCGATGTCCGGCTCGCTGGCGAAAAGTTTGAGTTCGCAATCGGCGGGAACCTGCGTGCGCTCCATGCTCGCCTTCACGCTCATGGGAAGCTGGAGGGTGAGCGGCTCGGGGCGCTTCTCGTAGTTGGCCACCTGTGGATGCTTCTTGCGCTCTTCGGGATCACGCTGCTTCAGGAAGGCCTCATAGCTGGCTTTGCGCTCGGCGGAGAGTTTGGAAAGGATGGCATCGCGGCTCAAATCGTTGCCGGGTTTGACGACGAGATCGTAGTTCTCGGCTGGCAGTGCTTCCTTGGCGTAATCAAACCAGATCGCATCGCGGCCAAGATCGCGCATCGCTTCATGCAGCGGGCCGACGGCGGTTTGTGCTTTGCCTTCGGCATCGAGATAGAGCACACGGATGGGGCCGGTGAGGGCGGCGTGGGCCGAAACGGCGGCGAGCAAGGCGAGGAGGATGGCTTTCATGGTCGGTGGATGGGAGTGTCGCCGGAGAGAACGTGGTTTGGCGAGAATGAAGTGCGGACATCTTTTGGGGAGAATCGGCCACAGTCAGGAATGTCGGTTGTGCAATCAACGGGGCAGGCCATCATCCGCGCCCGTGACTGATCTGAAAAAACTTCGCCTGTTCATGCTCCTCGCCCCGCTGCTCAGCGGTGGCGTCCTGGTCTTTGCGTTTCCTGGTTGGAATTCCAATCTCTCCGTCTGGGTGTGGATCTTCCCCTTGCTCACGGTGCTGTGGCCGTGGCGGGATGTGGAAGATGTGAAGACGCGACCGTTCTGGCGCGGCTATCTGGCCGGGCTGGCGTTCTTCTTGCCGAATCTGTGGTGGGTGCGGCATTCATCACGCGTGATCGGTGGAGCGGTGGATGACTCGTGGGTGGGCTGGGGGGCGGAGTTGATGGGTTTTGGCGCGGTGATCGGGCTGTCGGCGTATTGTGCGGTGTATTTCGGCCTGTGGGCCTGGTTCACGCATCGCTTCGCACGACCGAAGGTGCGGACGCTTACCAAAGACTCATGGCAGAGCAGCATGCTGCACTCGTTGATCTGCGCGTTTCTCGCAGCGGCGGCTTGGGTGGCCTGTGAATGGCTGCGCAGCACGACGGTCTTCACCGGTTTCGGCTGGAACGGTCTCGGCGTGGCGATGCATCGCAATCTTCCGCTGATCCAGGCGGCGGATCTCGTGGGCGTGATGGGCTTGTCGTTCCTGCCGGTGTTCACCGCCTGCACGGCCTGGAACACGCTCACGCGGCTCGTGTTTGCGTATCGCGGGGAAGGGATGTGCAAGACGCGCTTGGATTTCACCGTGGCCTTGGTGCTAATGCTCGTCACAGCCGGTTATGGCATGCTGAAGCTGACGGAAGTTCGCAAAGACGACATCAAAGTGCGTACGGTGCTGATCCAGCCAAACGTGGCGCAGGTGGATGCCTGGACCGGACGATTGGCCGAGAGCATCTACGAGCGGCTCAATCAGTTCACCCGCATGTATGCGACTGCAAAGGAGGGAAAAAGCTCCACCGATCTCGTGATCTGGCCGGAAAGCGCGCTGCCGGTGAATCTGAACGACAAGTTCCACCAACTGCCGGAAGGCTGGCACACCAAGTATTTCGATGATCTGCTGCATGCGGGTGAATTCAACCTGCTCACCGGCACGGAGATCCTGCGTGATGATGGGAAGAGTCATGTGTCCGCCGTTTTGTTTCACGGCAACGCCGCCAGCCGGCAGGATTACCACAAGGTGCATCTCGTTCCCTTCGGCGAATACCTGCCGCTGCGCGACATCCCGCCGTTTTCCTTCCTGCGCGGCGTGCTGCCCGGCGATTTCACGCCCGGAGAGCGTACCGAACCGTTGCAGATGGTGACGCCGGAGGTGCAGCTCATTCCGTTGATCTGCTTTGAAGACACCGTGGGCCGCGTGGCGCGCAAATTTGTGCGCGAGGCACCGCAGATGATCGTAAACATCAGCAACGACGGCTGGTTCCTGCAAAGCGTGGAAACCGAGGTGCATCTGGCCAACGCGCTCTTCCGCGCCATCGAACTGCGCCGCCCGATGGTGCGTGCCACGAATACCGGTGTCACCTGTTTCATCGACACGCATGGCCGCATCATCTCACGTCTCAGCGATCCCGAAACCGGCACGTCCTTCCTCGAAGGCACGCTGCCGGGCGAGGTAAACGTGCCGCGTCATCCCGTGATGACGCTGTATGCCCGCTTCGGCGACTGGTTTGCACTGACGATGCTGCTGATCTGCGCCGTGATGTGGTTGCGAGCACGGTTGGCTCGCAAATCTATTTCGTGACTTGGATCAATCCAGCGCCCACCGCCGAATTCGGAGCACCCAGCGGTTTGGCGGTACGGGTGAGCAGCGGAATAATGTTCGGGCCGTAGTAGCCGCGCCCCAGCAGATAGGCGACAGCGCCACTCGTGATGGCCGCAGCTTGCGAGGTGCCGCTGCCGATGACGAGTTTGTTTTCCGCATAGCCGGAGACGATGCCGACTCCGGGGGCGACGAGGGTGAGGCCGTTGCCGGAGTTGGAGAACCAGGCCTGGGTGCCGTTGGCATCGACGGCACCGACGCTAAGAACGCCGGAGAGACCGGCGGGCATGGAGAGGGCTGCTTGCTGCTCGTTTCCAGCCGCAGCGACGATGACGACGTTGCGGCTTTGCGCGTAGCGCACGGCTTCTTCCAGCACAGGCGAGGAACCGGAACTGCCGAGGCTGATGTTGATGACGCGGGCGCCGAGATCGGTGGCTTTGACGATGGCGCTGGAGAGCAGGGCGGTGTTGCTGTCGCCGTTCGTGTCGGCGACTCGTATGTCGAGCAGTTTAGCGGCGGGAGCGACGCCGCCGACGCTGGTGTCATTGCCGGCGATGAGCGAGGCCATGGCGGTGCCGTGGCCGTTCATGGTGCTGCCGTCGTTCACGAGGTCGATGTGAGTGATCTGCGCGTCTTTGAGCGATGGGTGAGCCGCGATGCCGGAATCAATGACCGCTACCGTCACGCCCTGGCCCCAGCCGCTGCGATTGCCTGCGGCACCGATGGCATCAAGGCCCTGACCGCGAAAGGGCTCGCGTCCGCCCGCATTCGCGGTGTCGGTTTGCGCAGGCAGGCCGGGGATGCGGGCGAGGTAATTCGGTCCAACATGGGTGTAATCGGCCGCGTGTTCGTTGAGATCACGTTCCAGAGCGGACGTATCGCTAAAGCGGACGCGGGCGGTGCGTAGTTTGGCATCGTAGCCGAGCACTTCGAGTCCGAGCGCCGCCGCACGATCACGAAACGCGGCGAGAGCCTCCGGCGTGCGGAAGGTGAGCAGCGCCTCATTTGGCAAAGAGCCGGGGACATTGAGCGTGGCGATGGCGGGAAGTGCGGACGGAGAGGGTGCGGGGGTAACGACACCCTCGGAAAGTCTTTGCGGCATCACCGAGGGGGCCAGATTGCCGCGCGACTCCTTGGGCTTGGGTGCGGATTGAATCGACACCGTGTCGGGAGTGGCGCGATTCATTTCCACGACCAGCCACAGCACCGAACCACTCATCAACAGGATGGCGGTGGCAAAGAGCAGGACTGGCAGGCGGTTGGGGCGCATGGTGTGATGGGAATTTCGCACATGGCTGTCGTGGCGCGAGTTTTGCTTTTGGAGGCAAAACGAATTCTAACCACGCACTTCGGCGATGTATTCGTTTACAGCACGTAGCGTTTCACCGGCGACGTCGGCGTGTGGTTTGGCAAACGGCGGTCGGAACCACGGGAAGCTGCCCAGCAGGTCGGGCGTGACCAAAACTTGGCCATCCGTGCCGGAACCGGCACCGATGCCAATCGTGCTGGCTTTGACGAGGCCGGTGATCTGCGTTGCGACCTCGGGAACGATGCTTTCCAGCACCATCGCGACCGCTCCAGCTTCATCCAAAGCCTGCGCATCGGCGATGAGGCGGTCAATCTGCTCGCTGGTCTTGCCTTTCTTCTTGTAGCCGCCTTCCTCCTTCACGCTCTGCGGCAGCATGCCGATGTGGCCGACGAAGGGAATGCCTGCGGCGATGATCGCACGAATCTGCGGTCTCATCGAGACACCGCCTTCGAGCTTCACGGCGCTGGCACCGGCTTCCATGAGGCGTTGCGCATTCGCCAGTGCTTCTGCGGGCGTGCGGTAGCTGGCGAAGGGCATGTCGGCGATGATGGGAGCGCGTTTCACGCCACGGCAAACGGCGGCGGTGTGGTGGATCATCATGTCCATCGTCACGCCGGTGGTGTCCGGCAGTCCGAGCACCACCATGCCGAGGGAATCGCCGACGAGAATGAGATCCACACCCGCGTCATCGAGCATGCGGGCAGTAGGGTAGTCGTAGGCGGTCAATACGGCCAGCTTGGGGCCGCTGGTTTTGCGCCGGGGGAGGTCGGAAAGGGAGGTCAGCATGGAATGGCGATGCATCGCCGTCCGCAGCATGAAATTCAAGCGGGTGAATCATGCGTCTCACCGCAGGAAGCGTGGGAAAATCAATACAATGTTTCGTTCAGCAATTCTTTCTTGCTCCTGAGCCGGTGGTTGCCTAACCTCCGCGCCATGAACCTCTTCAAACGTGATTTTATTGTTCTCGGAATGTTCGTCTCTGCTCTCGCCGGTCTGACCGGCTGTGGAGGCGGCGGTGGTGGTGACACCATCCTCGTCGGTGAATTCGCCTCGCTCACAGGCAAGGAAGCCACCTTTGGCATCTCCTCTCACGAGGGCACACAACTGGCCATCGAGGAGATCAACGCCGCCGGTGGGGTGCTGGGCAAGAAACTCGAACTCAAAACGGAGGACGATCAATCGAAGGCGGGTGAACCGGCGAATGTGGTGAACAAGCTCATCTCAAAGGATGGTGCCATCGCCATCCTTGGCGAAGTTGCATCGAGTCGCTCGCTGGAAGCGGCGCCGATTTGCCAGCAGAACGGCATCCCGATGATCTCCCCGGCCTCCACCAACCCCAAAGTCACGGAAACGGGCGACTACATCTTCCGCGTCTGCTTCATCGATCCCTTCCAAGGCACGGTGATGGCGAACTTTGCCACCAACACGCTGAAGGCGAAGAAGGTGGCCGTCTTCACCGATGTGAAGAGCGACTACAGCAAGGGATTGGCTAAATTTTTCAAGGAAGGCTTCACGAAGGCCGGCGGACAGATCGTGGGCGAGTTTGATTTCAATGGTGGGGACAAGGATTTCAAAGGCCAGCTCACGGCGATCAAGGCCGCCGCGCCGGACGCTGTTTTCGTTCCAGGTTATTACACGGATGTGGCGCTCATCTGCATTCAGGCCAAGCAGCTCGGCCTGAACGTGCCGCTCATCGGTGGCGATGGCTGGGAAAGCGACACGCTGGTGAAAATCGGCGGAGATGCGGTCGAGGGCCATTATTTCTCCACGCATTACGCCGCGGACGCCGCCTCGCCGAAGGTGACGGCTTTCGTCGAAGCATATAAGAAGCGCTACAACGGCAAGGTGCCTGATGCGATGGCCGCGCTCGGCTATGACTCCGCCAAGTTCCTCGCCGACGGCATTACCCGTGCTGGCAGCACCGAAGGAGCCAAACTGCGCGACGCTCTGGCTGCCACGAAGGAGTTCGAAGCTGTGACCGGCAAAATGACCATCAATGCCCAGCGCGATGCGGTGAAGTCGGCGGTGATCCTGCAGGTGAAAGGCGGCGCGTTCAAATTCGTCGAGACTGTCAGCCCATAAGCACGCGACCTTCTCGACCGCATGGACTGGTTTCTCCAACAACTCATCAACGGCCTCGCGCTGGGTTCCATCTATGCGCTGATCGCGCTGGGTTACACGATGGTGTATGGCGTGCTGCGGTTCATCAATTTCGCACACAGTGATGTGCTCATGCTGGGGGCGTATGCGGCGTTCTTCATCGCCCCGGCGATCGAGCCGATCATATCGCTGCCATCGCTCACCGGTGCGTTGCTGGTCACGCTGCTCTCCGCGCTCATCTGTGCGGGCATTGGCATGCTGATCGAGTTTCTGGCTTACCGTCCGCTGCGTTCCAGGCCGAAGCTCACAGTGCTGATCACGGCCATCGGCGTGTCGCTCTTCATCGAGTTCACCTGCCAGCACAAAGCGGTGTTTGGGGCGGACACGAAGCCATTTCCACCATTGCTGCCAGCCACGGATTTCCATCTCGCAGGGCTGGTGGTGAGCAGCAATGATCTTGTGGTGGTTTTCGTCACTGCGCTGCTGCTGGCCGGGATGTGGTTCATTGTCCATAAAACCAAGAGCGGCATGGCCATGCGGGCGGTGTCATTCAACCAGCAGGCGGCGGCGCTCATGGGGGTGAACATCAATCGCATCATTGCCTTCACTTTCGGCCTCGGTTCCGCTCTCGCGGCGGTTGCAGGCATTCTTTATGCGCTGAAAGCACCGGGCATTGAGCCGCTCATGGGCGTGCAGCCAGGCATTCGCGCCTTCATCGCGGCGGTGCTTGGCGGCATTGGCAATCTGCCGGGCGCGGCGCTTGGCGGCCTGCTGCTGGGCCTGCTCGAAACATTCGCAGGCGGCATCTCCGGCCTGTCGAGCTATCGTGACGGCATCGCGTTTGCGATCCTTATTTTGATCCTGCTGTTCAAACCCGCCGGCTTGCTCGGCAAAGCGTCCGTGGAAAAAGTATGAAGCTCGAAGGCGCCAAACGCTGGCTTATCGCAGGCATCGCGCTCGCGGTGCTGGTCTCGCTTTTTTCAGCGCAGTTCAACCGCTACTACCTCGGCATCGCGATTGATTGTGGCATCAGCATCATCCTCGCGGTGAGCTTGAACCTCATCAACGGCCACACAGGTCAGTTCAGTCTTGGGCATGCCGGTTTCATGGCCGTGGGCGGTTATTCTGCGGCCAAACTGACGCTGGTTTGTTCGCCGATGGTGCCTGACAGCCTCAAGCCGCTGCTTTTCCTGGCAGCGCTCGTGCTTGGTGGCTGCATGGCCGCTGTCATCGGCCTCGGCGTCGGCATTCCATCGCTGCGGTTGAAGGGGGATTACCTGGCCATCGTCACGCTTGGCTTCGGCGAGATCATCCGCGTGGTGGTGCAAAACATGGAGAGCGTGGGAGCTGCGAGCGGGCTCAAAGGCATCCCGAAATACACGACGCTCGGCTGGACCTTCGCTCTTGCCGCCATCACGATCTATGTCGTCGCCGCGTTGGTGAACTCGACCTACGGGCGCGGCTTCATCGCGGTGAACGATGACGAGGTCGCCGCAAGTTCGATGGGCATCAATCCTGTGCGCTACAAGGTCACCGCGTTCGTCATTGGGGCGTTCTTTGCGGGAGTCGCGGGCGGGTTGTATGCCCATCACAAACAGTTCCTTTCGCCCACAGGCTTCGACTTTCTCAAGTCGATCGACATCGTCGTCATGGTCATCCTCGGCGGCATGGGCCGTACGGCGGGAGTCATCATCGCTGCGATTCTTCTCACGCTGTTGCCGGAGGTGCTGCGGCAGTTTGCGGACTACCGCATGATTCTTTACTCGCTCCTCATCATTGGTCTGATGATGGCGCGTCCGCAGGGGCTGTTCACCTTCGGGAAAAAGAAGAAAGGAGCCGCAGCAGTATGAGCAAGCCTCTGCTTACGCTCGATAAAGCGACCATCCAGTTCGGTGGTCTGACGGCTGTTGGCGACTTCAGCCTGCACGTTCATCCGAATGAACTGGTCGGTCTCATCGGACCCAATGGCGCGGGCAAGACGACCGCCTTCAACCTCATCACCGGCGTTTATCAGCCGACCGCCGGTGCGATTCACTTCAATGAACGGCACATTCTTGGGCTGAAGCCGCACGACCTCACCAAGCTCGGTATCGCCCGCACGTTCCAGAACATCCGTCTCTTCGGCTCGTTGACCGTCTTTGACAACGTGCGTGCCGCCACGCAGTTGCACCGCCTTCACGGCATCCGCAGCGCGCTGTGGCGTGGCATCGGCTTCCACCATGCCGAAAAGGCGGTCGAGACGCAGGTGCTGGAGCTGCTCGACATCTTCGACCTCGCCAAGATGCGCGATGAAGAGGCCAAAAGCCTGCCCTACGGCGATCAGCGTCGCCTGGAGATCGTGCGGGCTCTCGCCACGAAGCCCAAGCTCCTTCTGCTCGATGAACCCGCCGCC
>NZ_JAXMIH010000016.1 GCF_034366625.1 Prosthecobacter sp. | reverse complement strand
CAAGGCTGTTGTGGCAATTTTACGCCAGCACCGCTTTCACCGGATGATGCTCCTCCACGCCGGTGAGGCGCTGATCCAGTCCCTGGAACTTGAAGCTGAACTTGCGGTGGTCGATGCCCATGAGGTGGAGGATAGTGGCGTTGAGATCGTTGATGTGGACGGGGTCTTTGACGATGTTGTAGCTGAAGTCATCCGTCTCGCCGTAGATCTGGCCACCGCGAGTGCCTCCACCAGCCATCCACATGCTGAAGCAGCGTGGGTGGTGATCGCGGCCATAGTTTTCTTTGGTCAGGCCGCCTTGGGAATAGATGGTGCGGCCAAATTCGCCGCCCCAGATGATGAGGGTGTCGTCGAACATGCCGCGCTGTTTGAGGTCCTGGATGAGGGCATGGCAGGGCTGATCGACATCCTTGCACTGGCTTGGCATGCGACCGCCGACGTTGGAGTGATGGTCCCAGTTGTTGTGGTAGATCTGGATGAAGCGCACGCCGCGCTCGGCGAGTCGGCGGGCCATGAGCACGCTGTTGGCAAAGCTTCCGGGCTTCTTGGCTTCCTCGCCGTAGAGTTTGTAGATGTGGTCGGGCTCCTTGGTGATGTCGGTGAGTTCAGGGACACTGGCCTGCATGCGGAAGGCCATTTCGTATTGCTGGATGCGTGTGTGCGTCTCGGGGTCGCCGACTTCCTGGTAGTTGATCTCGTTGAGGGCGTTCAGGCCTTCGATGGTGCGCTTGCGCACGCTGTCGGGGACGCCGGGCGGGTTGTTGATGAAGAGAATGGGGTCGCCTTTGCTACGGAAGGACACGCCTGCATGCTCGCCGGGCAGATAGCCGCTGGACCAGAGGCGCGAGGAGATGGCCTGCTCCTGCTCACGATTGCTCGGCGTGGCGATGAGCACGACGAAGGTGGGCAGGTTCGAGTTCATCGAGCCGAGGCCGTAAGAGGCCCAGGAACCAAGACAGGGGCGACCGCCGATCTGATTTCCCGTCTGCATGGCGCAGATGGCGGGCTCGTGATTGATCGCTTCGGTATGCAGCGACCGCATCCAGCAGATGTCATCGGCATTCTTGGCGAGGTTCGGCAGCAACTGCGTGTTCATCATCAAGCCGCACTGTCCTGCTGCGCTGAACTGGAACTTCGACGGCGCGATGGGGAAACGCGCCTGCCCGCTGGTCATCGTCGTGAGGCGCTGACCATTGCGGATGCTTTCCGGCAGGTCTTTGTCGTAATAGGCCTGCATCTGCGGCTTGTAGTCGAACAGATCCATCTGTGATGGGCCGCCAACCATGTGCAGGTAGATCACACGCTTGGCCTTTGGCGGGAACTGCGGGCCTGGAGCGTGCGCGTTGGAGGCGTTGGCCAAGGATTCGCCAAACAGCGAAGCGAGCGCCGCGCCACCGAGGACGTTTTTACCGCGTGTGAAGAGCTGACGGCGGGTTTGATAGGTGTTCCATTCTTGAAGAAGATTCATGGCAGTCGGATTACTTGTTGAGGACTTCGTCCAGGTTCATGAGCTGATTGCAAAGCATCGTCCACGTAGCGAGTTCGGCTTTGGGGAGCTTTTCGTCGGGTTTGGATTCGCCGACTTTGAGGAGGGCTTCGGTGTCGGCGGCGCTGGTGGTATAGTGCTTGCGGAGATCGGCGAGGCTTGCCGCGAGGATGGGCTGTTCTTTGGCTTTCAGCGGACGGCAGAGGATGCGCTCGGCGATGTAGGTGAGTGGATCCTGGGTTGCGATGGCCTTTTGCGCGAGGTTGCGGGCGGCTTCGACGAACTGCGGGTCGTTCATGGTGACGAGGGCCTGCAGCGGCGTGTTGGTGCGGTCGCGGCGGACGCAACTGACTTCGCGGCTTGGGGCGTTGAAGATGTCCATGTTTGGCGAGGGGGACATGCGCTTCCAGAAGTTGTAGAGCGTGCGACGGTAGAGGTTCTCGCCTTTGTCCTGCGTGTATTTCTCTGTGCCGAGGCCGACGACTTCCCAGATGTTTTCCGGCTGATACGGCATGGTGCCGGGGCCGCCCATGCGGGGCGAGAGCGTGCCGCTGGCGGCGAGGGCATAGTCGCGAATCATCTCGGCATCCATGCGGAAGCGCGGACCGCGTGAGAGCAGCATGTTATCGCGATCTTTTTCGATCTTCTCGGGTGTGATGAGCGTGGCCTGACGATAGGCGGCGGAGGTGATGAGCATCTTGAATAAGCGCTTCACATCCCAGCCGCTCTCACGGAACTCGACAGCGAGCCAGTCGAGCAATTCGGGATGCGTGGGAGCACTGCCCATGATGCCGAAGTCGTCGCTGGTCTTCACGATGCCTGCGCCAAAGAGTTCCTGCCAGAAGCGGTTTACAGTGACGCGTGCCGTGAGCGGATTATCCGCAGCAACAAGCCATTGCGCGAGGCCGAGACGGTTCTTCGGGGCATTCGGAGCCAGTTTGCCGAGTGAAGCTGGCACGGCGGCATCGACCTGCTCGCCGACTTTGTCATAGGCACCGCGCATGAGGATGTTGGCCATGGGTTTGGCGTCCATCTTCTCCTCCTGGATGTGGGTGATGGGGCTGCGGGCCTTGATGGCGTCCTGTTCGGCAGTCAGCTTGTTGGTTTGCGACAAAGCAGTCTGATACGCGGCATCGCGTGTGACGAGGTAGTGCTCAAACAGTGCCTCTTGTTGTTTCGGACCCTGTTTCTTGGCCGTGAGCATGGCGCGCAGCGGGCCGACTTTGGATAGGGTCATCACTTCAGCAACGGTGAGCTGGCGGTCATAGATGCGCACGTCCTGCACGCCGCCATCCGTGAAGATCTGCGTGTGGCTGCGCTGGCCGATGCGTGTGGGCGTCGTGGTCTTGATGCTGCCTTTGAGCGCGTTGGTTTCGGCTTTCACAGGCGTGTCTTCGCCATTGACGAAGATGCGCACGCCGCCGGCTTTACCTTTGCCGTCATAGGTGACGAAGACGTGCTGCCACACATTGGGCCTCAGCGCGGGCTTGGCGGTGGTGACTTTGATCGCGTCATCGGGCCATTTGCTGACGATGTGGACGCTGAGCTTGGTGTCGTTTTGAAAGAGATCCCATCCGCGGTAATCACCTTTCTCATCCATGCGGGCAAGGATGCCACCGAAGACCCCAGCGCGGCCTGCGCGAACCCATGCGCCGTAGCTGAATGCGTGATCCTTTTCAAAGTCAGCCACGTCGCCGATCTCAAAGGTGCCACCGGATTTCATCACGGGTGCGGGTCCGAGTTTGCCATCGGGCTTCCAGGAGACTTCGCCAGTGGCTTTGAATTTCTTTGTGGCACCGCAATTGCCGGTGACTTCACTGCCAACGCCTTCATTCAGCGGCACATGAGCGACGATGCCTTTGGTTGGCACATCTTTGTCGAGATCCTCTGGCTTCGCGCTGGCGAGCCATTGATCAAACTTCGGTTTAGCTCCGTTGCGAGACTCCGTCTGCTTCGTTTTCGCTGCGGCGATCTCGGTGGGCAAGGCGGTCCAACGTGGGCGATCTTTGTCAGTTGGCAGAACGAGGATGGGGCCGAGGCCGTCCTTCACGTTGCCGTCCTTGGCTTTCTGCGTTGTGTTGCGGAAGAACGCGGCCATCGAGTAGTAGTCGCGCTGTGTGATTGGGTCGAACTTATGATCGTGGCACTGCGAGCAGTTCGTGGTGAGGCCGAAATAGACCCAGCCCATCGTCTGCACGCGGTCCGCTGCGTAGTTGGCGACATTTTCTTCATCAATCGTGCCGCCTTCATTCGTGGTGATGTTGCAGCGCTGGAATCCAGTGGCGACGAGTTGGTCTTCGGTTGGCTTAGGCAGCAAATCTCCTGCGATCTGCTCGATGGTGAACTGATCGAAAGGCTGGTTGCGATTGAAGGCCTTCACCACCCAGTCGCGGTAGGGCCACATCTCGCGGGGTTTGTCAAAGTGCAGCCCGTGGGAGTCACCGTAACGCGCCGCATCCAGCCAGTAGCGGGCGCGATGTTCGCCGTAGGCCGACGACTTCATGAGTTCATCAGCGAGCGCGCTGAGTTGAGCGTCCGTGAGCTTTTCCGCCGTGGCATAACGCTTCACCAACTCCGGCGAAGGCGGCAGACCGGTGAGGTCGAGACTCACACGACGAATGAGCGCGTGCGCATCAGCCTCCGGTGCGGGCTTGAGGCCTGTCGCTTCCAGTTTGGAAAGCACAAAGCGATCCACGGGCGTCTTCACCCAGGTTTTGTCTTTGACGGCAGGTTCTGCACCGCGCTGAGGCTGGATCAGCGACCAATGCGGCTGCCACGGGGCACCTTGGGCGATCCATTCCTTGATGAGGACGATCTGCGCCGGTTTGATCTCTTTGTGCGACTCCGGTGGGGGCATCACTTCATCCTCGTCGGTGGAGAGCAGGCGTTGGAAAAGGGCGCTCTTGTCCGGCTGACCTTTGATGACGGTTGGCTCCTCGCCCTTCTTCGCGGTGAAGAATCCCGCCTCGGTGTCGAGCCGCAGTCCGGCCTTGCGGGTTCCCGGGTCGGGTCCGTGGCAATGGAAGCACGCATCGGCAAGGATGGGGCGGATGTCCTTGTTGAACCCGATGGGCTGCGCCTGGGCGGTCGTGCTGAGGGCAAGAAGCACCAGGAGGTTGAGGCGGTGGGATTGCATGGTTTCTGGGTGGTATGAAAGTGCTGCTGACCTGTATGATTGTGCCTACGATGGCAAGGGCTGCGTTTTTACAGCCAAGTCGCCTCCAATGCTGGCAAAGATGTGTCTTATCCTGCGCTGAACGTCGGCGGACGACGTGCCAGTGTGATCTGCTCGAAGCCATGCCCGAGGGCAAGCATGCGCGCATCTGCTCCAGCAGTGCCGATGAAAGAAAAACCGACCGGCAGGCTGTTCACGAAGCCCATGGGCACGGTGAGATGTGGGTAGCCGGCCACGGCGGCAGGAGTGCTGGCGACGCGCTCATTGGTGTCGCCTTTTTCCAGGTCGATCACGCCGACAGGATCGTTGGTGGGGCAGATCAGGGCGTCGAGACCGTGAGCTTGGAGCGCAGCGTCGATTCCTTCCGGCCCGGCGAGTTTTTTGGCAAGCTGTCGAGCTTTCTGGCCTGCGGCGATGATTTCCGGTGTGCCGAGTTGTTCCGCCTGCTCGAAGAACTCCTGGCCGAAGTGCGGCATTTCGGCGTCGCGATGTTTTTCATTGAAGGCGATCAATTCCGCCAGCGCGCGCACGTCACCGCCACGCTGTTCGAGGTAGGCGTTCAAATCGGTGCGCAGTTCGATCAGCATGGCCTTCCAGGACAGGGAGCCGGCTTCGCGAGTGTTCGGCAGTTCAACGGAATCGATAATGATGGCCCCGGCATCACGCAGTTTTTGCAGCGCAGTTTCAAACAGCGCGAGCACCTGCGGGTGCTTGCCACTTTGTTTCCGCAGCACGCCGAGGCGTGCGCCTTTCAGGGCGTCGTGCGGCAGTTCTGCGCTGAAATCTTTGCTGAGCACCTGCATGAGCATCGCAGCATCGCGAACGGTGAGCGTCATTGGCCCTGCGGTGTCTTGATGATGGGTGATCGGGATGATACCCGCCCCGCTGATGAGTCCGACCGTTGGTTTGAAGCCGACAATGCCGCAGGCGCTGGCCGGACTAATGATGGAGCCGTTGGTTTCCGTGCCAATCGCCGCCGGAGCCAGTCCTGCCGCCACGGCGACTGCGGAGCCGGAACTGGAGCCGCTGGCGCTGTGCGTGAGCTTGTGCGGATTGCGCGTGAGACCACCGCGTGCGCTCCAACCGCTGGTGGAATCGGGCGAGCGGATGTTCGCCCACTCGCTGAGATTCGTTTTGCCGAGAATGATGGCGCCAGCCTCGCGCAATCGAGATACGAGCGCTGCGTCGCGTGCTGGTTTGTGATTTCGTAGTGCCAGCGAACCTGCCGTGGTTTGCATGGCATCGGCGGTTTCGATGTTGTCCTTGATCAAGACCGGCAGGCCATGCAGCAGGCCGGGTTTGCACGAGGCGGCGATCGTTTTGACCTCAGGGTTGAGTTCAATGATCGCACTCAGTCGCGGCCCGGAACGGTCCAGCCTTGCGATGCGCTCCAGGAAATGTTCGGCAAGCAGCAGCGGCGTCGTGTTCTTCGCCTCAAGCAGGGCCGCGAGATCGGCAAGGGTGGCGAATGGCAGCGGAGAGCGTAGTTTTTCCACGCAGGCTGCCGGGCAGAGCGCCAAGGCGGCAGATTGAAGAAGGCGGCGGCGTTTCATGTCATGAGTGATGCTCAAGCTCCTGCGTAACGTCCCATGAACAGAATCAATCCAGTGGCTTGATGCCGCAGCACCCAGATGAAGGGACGGTTGGCGATGAAGCTGACATTACGACGTTTGGGCGGATTAGGAGCGGCTCCGAAAGGGTCTCTCGGACCAAGGGTTGCAGCAGCGGCTTCGGCACCGAGTTCGTTCACTTCGATCATTGCCTCGTGCGAGACGTCGCTGATGAACCAGTTGCCCGCCGACAGGCCGTTGGAGAGATCAGCGGCACCCGCCTGGAACAAACGTTTCGCGCCCAGCGCCTGCCAGAGTGCCTTGAGGCTGAGTTGCGTGCTGTAGCCAAAGCGTGGCAGCATCACGTTCACGTCACAGTTGGCGATGCCGCTGCGCACGGCGTTCCAGTGTTCTGGGCTGAGACTGGCTTCGATTTTTAACCGTGCGGGATCATTGCGTGGCAGCAGGATTAGCACGCTCACCTCACCGCTAGTCATGGGCATTTCGAGGCATTGCCAGGATTCGGCCTCGGCATAATCAAACGCACCGAGCGGCATCAGCATCGTGGGCAGCATGACGGCCTGGCTTGGTGTTTGGAATGAGCGTGGTTTGGTGAGCCTGGGGTCGAAGGGACTCGACCAGCGGCCTTTGAGATACACCGTGTTTACGGCCACCACGGCGCGTTCCGGTGACGCAAATGAGGCAGGGCCGACGATCTGCGGCACACGTCCGCGTGTCTTCTCACGCACCCAGAGATTCACGGCGGCCGCGCAGGTGGTGGCATCGCCTTTCGGCAGTTTTTGCAGCGTTGCGCCGAATTGTGAGCGAGCGGACTCCAAGAACGACGGCTGAAAGTCGCTGGCATCTGCAGCCCATAGTGAATTAGTGATTTCCAACCCAAGCGCTCCCCTGCCTGCAGTGGCAGCTAATTCGGCACGCAACGCACCGGTATTTTCGACCCCTTTTGCCGTGCCATCGGCCATGTGAGCAACTGCTGCGAGTTCGGCTTGTGTTTCACCGTTCGCCGCTGCTGTGAGAAGGCTGGCGATCTGATGCGAACTGAAAGGGGAGAAGCAAAAATTGCCCTCGGTCATCTGACGGAAGAATTGGAACAGCTCGCAGGCGTGGGCATTCGAGGCTGCGGCCGCCTGTTGTTTCGGTTCCTGGGCAGGGAGGCTCCAGGCAAGGAGCAGCAAAGTCAGCAAGGCGCGCATGTGCGGAGTATAATTCGGGAGATTGATCCACGGCAAGGATCGCTTCTGCAATTTGGGTGAAGCGGGCTGAGGCACTGTTTCAAGCTCGACAGGCGCTCCGATTTTCTGAGATGCTGCTCCACACCCATGAACCGCCGCTCATTCATTCTCTCCTCCGCCGCTGCCGCTGCGATCCCGGTTTCCGGCGTTCATGCCGGGCAATTCACGGGTAAGATTCGCAAATCGCTCAAGTGGGGCATGGCGCAGAAGGCGGCGCAGGGCATGACGTTGACGGAGGCTTTCAAGAAGCTGCGTGCTTGCGGCTATGAAGGTGTGGAACCGAGTCTGCTCGGTCATGTGAACACAGATAACGCGGATGAATGGATCGCCGCGAGCAAGGAGAGCGGGTTGGTCATCGACGGCACGGTCGGTGGACGCAGCGATGGGCTGGAGGCGGGCATTGATCTCACGAAGAAACTCGATGGTGACTCGATGCTAGTCGTGCTGGCTTATCCGCAGGACAAGCCGCTTCAGCAGACGTGGGACGAGTCAGTTGTACGCATGAAGGCTGCTGCTCTGCATGCGGAGAAACAGGGAATCAAGGTGCTGATCGAAAATGTCTGGAACACGTTTCTCATCAGCGCCTACGACATGGCGCGGTTCATTGATGAAGTGGGCAGCCCGTGGGTGCAGGTGCATTTCGACATCGGCAACATGGTGCGCTGGGGCGTGCCGGAGCATTGGGCGCAGGTGCTTGGGAAGCGGAGCCAGAAGCTCGATGTGAAGGAATACGACCTCGACAGAGCAATGAACGAAGGCATGCGCAAAGGTTTCGACAAGCCGCTCGGCGAAGGCAGCATCAACTGGGCCGCGGTGCGCGCTGAACTGGTCAAGATCAATTATACGGGGTGGGCTGCTGCTGAGGTGAAGGCCGGGAACTGGGATTACCTAGCCGATGTGGCGAAGCGCATGGACAAGGTGCTGGATTTGTAGCAAAGCCTGTCGTCCCAGTGAGGCGGGCAGCTTGTGCTCCGCCTCACATTTGTTCCATCCGCGCAAACATCATTTCTTGTGTTTGCCTTTGCCCGTGCTGAATGACGCAGGCTTATCCTTGGGTTTGTTCTTGCCCAGGAAGTTGAACAGACCCGTGTTGGGTTTGCCGGGCTTGACCTTGCCTGGACCGAAAAGGCCGATGCCGGTTTTTTTGAGCTGTCCGGGTGGGATGCCCGCATTGCCACGACCCATGCCGATGCCACGGCGTTGTTGTTCGGCATGAATGGCATTGGCCAAGGCTTTGCCATAAAGGCCTCGGGCATGCATTTGCTGCACGAAGCCGCCCATGCCATTGCCTTGGTACCTGTAGTCTGGATACAGCATCACGTAACGTTGATCCACCAGTTGGGTGAATTGGGGGCCTCGCACACCTTGGTTTTGAAGCTGGTCTGCGTAGATAGCCAAGGCCACCATGTCGGCGAGGTCGGCACGGAGGGCGGTGCTGCTCATGAGCAGCAGCGCGATAGCGGTAAGCTTGGTGAGTGTTTTCATAGCGTTCAATGGGTTGTCCCAAATGAGTACGTCTGTGTTCCCCAGGACAACCGGGTTCATTTCGCGACACTGGGGCATTTGAACAATCAGTTTGATCCCTGACTGCCTTGTCAGAACATCGTCGTCAACAATCAACGGTCACGCCTCCCGCTCTTGCCGAACGCAGACAGGCGTCGAGCACACGTTGCGTGAGCAGGCTGATGTTGGGCCAGTGCGGGTCGATTTTGCCTGAGAGCACGAGTTGGGAAAAGGTTTGAAACATGCCGCATTCCTGCGAGCCGGGCGCGTTGCTGCTGGGTTCGTCGATTGTTTCGATGCTGCGGCCTTCGTGCATGTCGAACTGGCAGCGGTCGAGGACGAAATCAGAGCGGGTGATGCTGAAATGGGTTTGCGGGCCGGAGAAGGGCAGGACGAAGTCGGAGACTTGCAGCAGGCCATTGTCGCCACTGACGATGGCCCACTGGGCGTTCGCGGCGGTGAAGGAGCAGTAGAACGAGGCACTGGTGCCGCCCGCGAAGGTGAGCGTGCCGGAGAATTCGAGCGGTACGGGCGGCGCGTCATCGGTTTGCCGTGTTTCGGCATGGATGCGGCCGGTGACGTGAGTGGGGACTGCGTAGTTCATGGCCCAAAGCGTGAAGCGCAGGCAGTACCAGCCGAGATCGCCCAGACAGCCGAGTGGTTCGAGCGTGCCGTGCGCACGGATGTTGGTGCGCTGGAATTCCGCGTCGCTCATGAAGCTGAATTGCGAGGCGATGTGGCGGATCTGGCCGACATCGCGATCTACCACGCCACGCAGATGATTCAATCGGCGCCCGTGCATGAACATGACGCCGTCCATGAACTGCACGTGGTGCTTTTCACACGCGGCGATGATCTCGGCGACATCGGTGGCGCCGCAACCGACAGGTTTTTCGACGAGAACGTGTTTTCCGGCCTGCGCGGCGCGAATCACCCACTCCTTCCGCAATCCGGTGGGCAGCGGAATGTAAACGGCATCGATGTCGGTTCGCGTGAGCAGTGCATCGTAGCTGTCCATCGCCTCAGGAGCGGTGGGATGCGGCGCGCTGCCCTGGCATTCATTGATGAAACTTTGCGCACGAGCCAGATCACGGCTGGCCACAGCAACCAGCGTGGCGTTTCCGGCATCGCGGATGGCCTGCCAGTTTTTGCGTGCGATGAAGGCGGCGCCGAGAATGCCCCAGCGGCAAAGTGGTGTGTTCATGTCGGAGTGGTTAGATGAGTTCGATCACAGCATCAACCCAAAGCGGGCGGTGATGACGCGCAGCAGCGCGAAGAGGGCGATGGTGAGCACGGCGCTGCCGCCGAGGGCGCCGTAAAAGCCCCACCAGCGTTGAAAGGCAGGAAAGAGCAGGAACATGGGCAGCGTGGGCAGCACGTACCAGAAGATGTAATACATGTGGTCGGCGGTCTTCTGTGCCCGCAGTTCAGGAGCGCTCTCAAAATGCACCCAGAACAAAGTGATGATGCTCACGAACGGCAGCGCGGCGAGGAGGGCGCCGGCTTTGTCACTGCGTTTCACCATTTCGCTCACCAGGGTGATGATGCCTGCGCTGAGGAGGTATTTGAGGAGGAGTTTGAGAGTCATGACGGGTGAGTTTGAAAAATACAGTAACGATTTTCTGCGTGCGGGCTTTTCCGGGGCAGCAAGATCATGCGCACGGGCGTGATCGCAACCCACACCACATGCTATGAAAGCGATCCGCAATCACCCCATCCTCATGCTCGCGCTGGCGTGCTCCATCGTGACGCCAGCCAGCGCCCAGGCACCGAAAAAGCAGCCGCCACCGCCCCCGCGCAACGCGCCTGCGGCTCCGGCCACGCAGCCGGCTCCTCGGACGCCACCGCCACCGCCTCCGCTGAAGCAGCCTTCGCAACGTCCGCAACCGGCGCAGATCCCGCAAACGCCTCCGCCCAATCCGCGACAACCGCAGTTCGGTGATCCGCTGCCAGGACTCACGCGGCGCGAGTTGCAGGAGTTTCGCGATGGCAGGGCCGACTTTGAAGCCGTGGAGACGGATACCAGCGGCTTGGGGCCGATTTTCAACGGTTCCTCGTGCGTGATCTGCCATTCGTCGCCTGCTGTCGGCGGAGCGAGTGTGTTCAATGTGACGCGTTTCGGCCGCACGGAGAACGGCGTGTTCAATCCGCTGGCGACGTTGGGTGGTTCACTGTTGCAGGAGCGCGAGATCAATTCGGCGGTGCATGAGGTCGTGCCGCCGGAGGCGAACGTGGTGGCACAGCGCAATACCACGCCGCTCTTTGGCCTCGGTCTGATCGAGGCGATCCCGGACGCGGAGATTCTGCGCAACGTGAGGCGGCAGCCAGTGGATGGTGTGCTGGGAAAGGTGTCCCGTGTGCAGGATGCGGCGACAGGGCGGAACATGATTGGCCGTTTTGGCTGGAAAGCACAAGTCGCCACTCTGCTGACATTTTCCGGTGAGGCGTATGTGAACGAGATGGGCATCACCAACCGCCTGTTCCCGGTGGAAAACGCGCCGAATGGCAATGCGCAGCTTCTCAGCCAGTACGACACGGTCGCCGATCCTGAGGACACGCTGGATGCGCAGGGCAGGGGAGACATCGACCGGCTGGCCGAGTTCATGCAATGGCTTGGCGCTCCGCCGCGCCTGCAACTGACGCCAAGCGCCGTGGCTGGAAGAAATGTGTTTCAAACTGTCGGCTGCGCGACCTGTCATGTGCCGGTGATGCGCACAGGTCCCAATCGCTCCGCTTCTCTGCGCAACCAGGAGGTGTGGTTGTTCTCCGACCTGCTGCTGCATGACATGGGCGCTCTGGGCGACGGCATCGCTCAAGGCACCGCCGATGTGCGCGACATGAAGACCGCGCCGCTGTGGGGCCTGCGCGCCAGCGCCCCGTATCTGCACGACGGGCGTGCCGCGACGGTCAATGATGCGATCAAGGCGCATGATGGCGAGGCTAAGGCGGCGAAAGAGCGCTACCTGAGGCTCACCAACCAGCAGGTGCAGCAGTTGCTCGACTTTCTGATGTCGATCTGAGAGTGAGTGGAGTGCAATGGGTGCGTGAAGCAGGCAGCGATGTCTGCTTCACGTCGTTGTGTCTCAGCGCTGTTTTTGCCCCGGTTTTCCCTTCACAGGTGCAGGAGCCTTCCCACAGCGAGACAGCATGAAAATCACCAGCAGCAGCACGACTGCGGCTGCGGCGATCAGCTTGGGCTTGAGGTTGTTCCCTGCCGGGGCCGGCGGTTTGCGTGGCGGCGCGTAGGTTTTGCGTGGTGCTGCCACGATGGTCGTGGGTCGTTTCGCCCTGGCGGCGGCCACATGGGGACCGGCGGCGATGGGGATCGTGCTCGAGGTCGCATGATGGCGTGCTCCGTGATGAGCCGTGGGCAGAACGACGGGTGAGGAGGGCGGTTGCGGATTCAGGCTGACCGGTGGTGTGGTGGGCGCGATCTCAGCCGGTGTTTCCGAGCGCGGTGGTAGTTCCGGCAGGTTTGGTGCCTCTCGACGCTCAAAAAGCTCACGGGCCACCGCCGCCTTACGTGGGCGCTGCTCGGGATCCACGGCCAGCAGGTGCATCACCCAGGCGCACATCCAGCCCGGTACATGCGAGGAGATCTTTTGCAAGGGCGGCAGATCATGGCTGATGTGCTTGAGGCGGAGTTCCTTCAATACCTTGCCATCGAAGGGCGGTCTTGCGGCCAACGCCTCATATAGCACGCAGCCCAGGGCATAGACATCGGTGCGGCGTCGCGTCGTACCGTCCTGCCACTGCTCCGGCGCAGTGCAGCGGTAGGCGCGGATTTGCTCCTCCTTGCTATCGTCACGACCGGCGAAGCCCTGGCCGAAACCGTGCAGCGTGACGCGCCAGTTCGCGGCGGAAGCCCCGGTGATGCGCACAAAATCCGGGCGCAGGCTGCCGTGCACGACCGCCTGCTCATGCAGTTCGTCCAGCACGGTCATCAGTTGCAGCGCCACGGTTTCAAATTCCGCGATGGTCAGCGGGCCTCGCTCCAGCACGGTGCTCAGTGTCTCGCCCGGTGGCAGCCCTTCGGTCACCGCGAAGAACCCCTCCCTGTCGGTGCCGAATTCGACCACCGGCTCCAGATGCGGGCTGTCGATGTGGGAGACCTGCATGAAAAGCTCCTTCAGCCCCTCGATATCCTCCTGTTTTTGCGTTTTAAACCGTCGTAGGCAGGATTCACGGCCGCGTTTTTTGTCGCGGACGAGATAGAGCGTACTGGACGTGTCTTCTTCCAGGGGACGCAGGATTTCAAAATTCGATGCCATTCAGAAACGCTCGCCGCTGATGATGAATCCCGCAAGCTCCTTGCCACATCCATTGTTTGCGGGCTACAGTACCTGTTTCCGCCTGCATGGACGATTTTCTCGTCATCGACCACGTCACCAAATCCTTCGGCTCTCAGCGTGCCGTGGATGATGTGTCGTTGGCTGTTGCCCAAGGGGAGGCATTCTCGCTTCTCGGCCCGAGCGGTTGCGGCAAAACCACCCTGCTGCGAATGATCGCCGGGTTTGAGCGGCCTGACAGTGGGCGGATTCTGGTTGGAGGTCAGGATATCACCGCTTTGCCGCCAGAGCAGCGCCCGGTGAACACCGTATTTCAAAACTACGCGCTCTTTCCGCATCTCAGTGTGTGGGAAAACGTCGCCTTCGGCCTGCGCATGAGCCGCCGCCCGCGCGAGGAGATCCGCAGCGGTGTGGATCGCATGCTCGAACTCGTGCGCCTCAGCGAGCAGGCGCGCAAACGTCCCGCGCAGCTTAGCGGCGGTCAGCGGCAGCGTGTCGCCGTCGCCCGCGCACTGGTGAACCGCCCGCAGGTGCTGCTGCTCGATGAACCTCTCGCCGCGCTCGATTTGAAGCTGCGACAGCACATGCTCATGGAGCTGAACACGATCCATGAGCAGGTCGGCACCACCTTCATCTATGTCACGCATGACCAGGGTGAGGCCATGAGCCTGAGCGACCGCATCGCCGTGATGAACGCCGGCAAGGTCGAGCAGATCGATTCACCTGAGCATCTGTATGAAACGCCGCGCAGCAGCTTCGTTGCCACCTTCATCGGGGATGCCAATTTCTTCACCGGCACCGCCGTCGAACTCCAACACGAGGGCTATGTGCGCGTGCTGGTTGAGGGCTTGGGCAGTCCGCTCGTGCTTAGCAATGGCACGATCTCATCGAATCAAACGCTGCGCCTGATGGTGCGCCCGGAAAAAATCAGCCTCACGCTCAAACGTCCGCTTAGCGGCGATCGTGTGAATGCTTTTGCTGGTGTGGTCGAAGACATCGCCTATTTCGGTTCACACACGCGTTACCGCATTCGTGCCGGGGAGCATCACATCATCGCCCAGCTTCAGCGCAGCCGGTTCAGTGGCGGTGAGATCGCCCCGGAGCGTGGAGCCGAGGTGTGGATGAGTTTTCACCCCGATGAGGGCCGTGTCGTGCTGCTGGAGGACGCTGCATGAGCACAGATCGCCAGCGTTCCAAGCAGTGGTTGCTCACGCTGCCATCCCTCGCCTGGCTGGCTGTGTTTTTTGTGATTCCGGCCGTCTTGGTCATCGTCACCGCGTTTCGTCCGGCGGATCTGCATGGCGGCGTCGGGGCAGGCTGGACGATGGCGACGGTTCATGAGGTGAGCGATCCGGCTTATGTGCCCATCCTCTGGCGCACCGTGTGGTTCAGCGGCGTGACTACACTGGTCTGTCTGGCGCTGGCTTTGCCGATGGCGTTTCAAATGGCGCGCGTCGGCCCGCGCATGCGGCAGGTGTTGTTGCTCCTCGTCGTGATTCCTTTTCTCTCGAATTTCCTGATCCGTATCTTCGCGTGGAAGTCCCTGCTGCATCCTGAGGGGCCGCTCACACGCCTGCTGGTCTGGCTGCATTTCATTTCAGAGGATGCCATGCTGCTCAACAACGCCGGCACCGTGCTGCTCGTGCTCATCTACACGCAGCTTCCGTTCGCCATCCTGCCGCTCTACGCCGCCGCTGAGAAGTTTGATTTCAGCCTGCTCGATGCCGCGCGTGATCTCGGTGCCGGGCCGTGGCGCTCATTCTCCAAGGTGTTCGTTCCCGGCGTGAGGCGCGGCCTTGTGTCAGCAGCGGTGATGGTCTTTGTTTGCTCGCTCGGCCAGTATGTCATCCCGCAGATGGTCGGCGGTGCATCGGATGAGATGCTCGGCAGCAAAATCGCCCAGCGCGTGTTTTCAGACCGCAACCTCCCGCACGCCAGCGCTCTTGCAGCCGGGTTGATGCTCGCGGTGCTTGTGCCGATGCTCATTGTCGCCGTCTGGCAGCGGTTTGGCAGAAAGGAGGCCGCGTCATGAGGCACTCACGGCTTCCAGCGCTCATCACACTGGTGGTGATCGTGTTTTTGTTCGCTCCGCTGGTCGTTCTCATCACGAATTCCTTCAATGCATCGCGTTTTGGCGGTGAGTGGGAGGGATTCACCTGGAACTGGTATGAAAAGCTCTGGGAGGCGGAAGAGGTGTGGGAATCGCTCTGGATCACGCTCAAGATCGCCGTCTCCGCCTCGCTCGCCGCGATGATCCTTGGCACGCTGGCCGCCTACGCTCTGCATCGCTTCCGTTCCTGGCTGCAGGATGTGCATTCCTTGCTCATCACCCTGCCGCTGGTCATGCCGGACATTCTCATGGGCATGTCGTTGCTGGCCTTGTTCGTCCTCACCGGTGTCGAAACCGGACTGCTCACCATTTGGATCGCCCATGTCACGTTCTGTTTAAGTTTTGTCACCATGGTGGTGCTCGGTCGCTTGCAGGACTTCGATTTTACCCTCATCGACGCTGCCCGTGATCTCGGTGCCACACGGGTGCAAGCGGTCAAAAAAATCTTGCTGCCGCTCCTGCTGCCCGGTGTTCTTGCCGGCGGCCTGCTCGCCTTCACGCTTTCCATTGACGACTACGTCATCACCTTCTTCGTTTCCGGCCCTGGCACCACCACGCTGCCACTGCGCGTCGCCAGCATGATGAAAACCAGCCGCAGCCTGCCTGTGATCAACGCGCTCAGCACACTTCTCATCGCCAGCACTTTCATCTTGGCCGCCCTCAGCTTCCGCCTGCAACGCCGCGCATGACCTCCTTCCTCAAATCACTGGTCGATTTTCTTGAGCCGCCGGGGCTGATCTGGCTGGCGCTGACGATCAAATTGGTGCTGCACATCCGCCGCCGCCGGTGGCGCGCGCTTTGGTTCACGGGATCGGCCTGGCTGCTTCTAACCGTTACCGCCGCGCTGCCGGTGCCGCATCTGCTGCTCGCTTCGCTGGAAGACGACTGGCCGCCTGTTGATGTCGCTTCCCTGCCGGAATGTGATGCGATTGTCGTGCTCGGTGGTGGTGTCGAGCCATCACGTCTGGAACCTGCGGGTTTGCATCTCAAAGGCGGCTCTGACCGGCTTTTTACCGCGGTCAAACTCGCGCAAGTCGGAAAGGGGAGGCTTCTTGTCGTTGGCGGTGGGGTGCTTGAAAATAACACCATGAATGAATCGGAGGCCGATGGAGCCAAGGCGTGGCTGGAGGCATGGCAGCTTTCAGCCGTCCCCGTCCAAAGTCTTGGCAAATGTTCCGACACTCATGATGAGGCGGTCAAGGTGGCTGAGCTGGTGCGGAAGAACGACTGGAAGAAAGTGGCCCTGGTCACCTCCGCATTTCACATGACGCGTACGAAGGCCGTGTTTGAAAGAGCGGGAGTGGTTGTTGTGCCGGTTCCTTGCAATTACCTCAGCGCCTCCATTCGTCGGCAAAAGCTCAAATGGTTCGATGTTCCGAACGCCACCAATCTCATGAACTTCGAAATCTGGATGCACGAAGTCATCGGTCTGTTGGTCTATCGCCTGCGTGGCTGGATTTGATTCTGGATGCATCAATATCACCCGATGATAAAAAAACATTCGAGCAATCACAGCTTGCGCTGGCCCTCATGCTGGATTGGCTGACGTCACATGACTAGTGGCCTGGCTTTTGCCGATTCCATCATTCTTGGCGATAAAGACAGGACAGGCTCGGAGCTTATCCTGGCGACGAAGCTTTATGCCATGGATAACACCGTGAAAAGCTGGTGGTGCATTCTCTCAACGTCGGTCTTGGTGCTGGCGGCTCTTGCGGGAACGCTGCTCTTTCAACCTCTCGTGTTGAAGCTTGGCTGCAGTGTGCTTGCAGGGCTGTTCCTGCTCCGGTTGTTCGTCATCTACCATGACCAGCAGCACAACGCCATCCTGCCCACATCCAGGCTGGCCGAGTGGTACATGCGCGTGTTTGGCATCCTCGCCCTGAGTCCGAGCAGCATCTGGCGCAGCTCGCACAATCACCATCACCATCATAACTCGAAGATCAAAGGTTCGCACATCGGATCGTTTCCGATCATGACGAAGGATCATTACCTGAAGGCGTCCAAATCGGCGCGCTGGATTTACCTCTTCATGCGTCATCCGCTGACCATCCTGTTCGGCTACCTGACGGTGTTCTTGCACGGCATGTGCCTGCGGCCGTTTGTCACGAAACCGCGTGAGCACCTCGACTGTCTTCTCGCCCTGCTGGTTCACGCTGGAATCGCGGTGCTGCTGCTTGGCTTTTTCGGTTGGCAGGCATGGCTGCTGACCCAGGTCATTCCCAACTTCATCACGTATGCGATCGGCTCCTATCTGTTCTATGCGCAGCACAATTTCCCGGGCGTGTCCTTTTACGACAAGGCGGGCTGGACCTACGAGCGCGCGGCCTTGCAATCCTCCAGCTACATGAAAACCAGCCGGATCATGGCCTGGTTCAGTGGCAACATCGGTTATCACCACATTCATCACTTGAATGCGCGCATTCCGTTCTACCGCCTGCCGGAGGTGCTCAAGGCGATGCCCGAGCTTCAAAAGCCCAAGATCACCACGCTGCATCCCCGCGAAATCCTGCGTTGCCTGCGCCTGAAAGTCTGGGATGTGGAGTTGCAGCGCATGGTGCCGCTGCCTGAGTCTGCGCCTTGAGACCCCTCACGTCTCTGATTCTCGTATGTTCACCGTGTCATATCTAGCAGGGCAGATCGGTGGCGAAGTCGTCGGTGATGGAACCCTTATGATTCAAGGCATTGCGCCTGCCGATGGCGCACGTGCTGGCGATCTCACCTTTGCGGAGAAGCCAAGCTACCTGGCTGCCGCCGAAGCCAGCCAGGCCAGTGCGATTCTTGTCCCCGCAGGCTTCGAGTCCACGACGAAAACGCTCATTCGCGTCAAAGACCCGCGCATCGCCATCGCCAAGGTGCTGCCGCTGTTCTTTCCGCCTGAAACTCACACTGCGGGCATTCATCCGAGCGCTGTGGTCGATCCCGCGGCACAAATCGACGCCACCGCGACCGTCGGACCTCACTGCATCGTCGGTGCCGGAGTCCGGCTGGGGCAACGTTCCGTATTGATGGGCGGCAATCACATCGGCCGCGACAGTCAGATCGGCGATGACACCTGCCTGCACCCGAATGTGGTGCTCTATGCGAAAACGCAGATCGGCAGCCGCGTCATCATTCATGCGGGAACGACCATCGGCTCCGATGGCTACGGCTACGTTTTTGATCAAGGCCGCCACCGCAAAATGCTCCAGGTCGGCAATGTGGTCATTCATGACGATGTCGAGATTGGTTCCAACGCGTCCATTGACCGCGGGGCGCTTGGCTCCACCGTCATCGGTCAGGGCACCAAGATCGACAACCTCGTCCACGTCGCCCACAACGTCGTCATGGGCCGCCATTGCCTCATTATGGGCCAGGTCGGTTTCGCTGGCAGTACCGTGCTGTCAGATTACGTCGTTGTCGCCTCGCAGTCCGGCATCGCCGGCCATCTCAAACTCGGCACGCAGGCCACCGTCGGTGCCAAATCCGGTGTCATGCGCGATATTCCTGCCGGTGAAACAGTGCTTGGCATTCCTGCCGCTCCGGACAAGCAGGCCAAGCGCCAGTGGATCGCCTTGTCGAAGTTGCCGGATGCATTGCGCCGTTTGAAGGCGCTGGAGAAACAGATCGGCGTATCAAAGCCTGTGTGAGTAATTTCGGCTTCACCTGCGGCGATCTCACGCCATCATGAGCACATGACCCGCGAAGACGCCGCCACCATTTTTGAACGTATTGCCCTGCTGCTTGAATTGAAGGGGGAAAACACCTTCAAAGTGCGCGCTTATCGCACCGGAGCCGAGATCGTCGAGAGTTTCAGCGGCGACATCATGAAGCTCGCCGCCGAGAATCATCTCGAAGGAATCAAAGGCCTCGGCGAGGCGCTGCGTGACAAGCTTCACGAGATGGCCACGACCGGGAAACTGGAGTTCTACGAGAAGCTCAAATCCGAGTTCCCCGACACACTGTTCGAGTTATTCGACGTTCAAGGCCTTGGCCCGAAGAAAGTGGCGGCCTTGCATGCCGAACTCGGTGTCTCTTCCGTTGCTGATCTCAAACGCGCCTGCGAAAGTGGCGAAGCGGCCAAAATCTCGGGCTTCGGGGCAAAAACCGTCGAGAAAATCCTCGAAAGCATTGCCTTTCGCGATCAGCACGCGTCCGAGTTCCGCCTCGATCAGGTGCATGCGCTGGTGCAGCAGATTCTGGAGGCACTGCGTCAGCACCCGAACGTCTCGCACGCAGAAATCTGCGGCAGTTTCCGGCGCGGCAAGGAAACGGTGCATGACCTCGATTTCCTCGTTTCCACCCGGCAGCCGGAGAAAGTCATCGACTACTTCGTGCAACTACCTGTGGTCGTCGATGTGATCGCCAAAGGTCCCACCAAGGCCAGTATTCACGTGACTCACGGCTTGCAGTGTGATCTGCGGGCCGTTTCCAGCAAAGAATTTCCCTTCGCGCTCGCTTATTTCACCGGCAGCAAGGAGCACAACGTCGCCATTCGTCAGCGTGCGCTCAATCGTGGCTGGTCGTTGAACGAATATGCATTCACTCCGGTGGCCGATCATGCCGATGCTCCGGTCATTCCGCCGGTTCATGACGAAGCCGGCCTCTACCGCGCTCTCGATCTCGATTTCATCGATCCCGAGCTGCGTGAGAACACCGGCGAGATTGATGCGGCCGAGCACGGCGGCCTGCCACGGCTCATCCAGCTCGAAAACCTGCGTGGAGTCTTCCACAATCACACCACTGCCAGCGATGGCGGCGCAACCTTGCGCGAAATGGCCGACGCCGCGCATGATCTCGGCTTCCAATACCTCGGCATCGCAGATCACAGCAAATCGTCCTTCCAAGCCAACGGTCTCGATGAGAAGCGACTGCTGGCCCAGATCGAGGAAATCAAAGCGCTAAACGCCGAGTTCGACGACTTCCGCATCTTCACCGGCAGCGAGGTGGACATCCTCAAGGACGGCAGTCTCGACTTCAGCGACGAAATCATGGCCCAGCTCGATTACGTCGTCGCATCGGTTCACAACGTCTTCAATCTGCCCGAGGCCGAGATGACGAAACGCATCATCCGTGCCATCGAAAACCCGCACGTCACCATGCTCGGCCATCTCACCGGTCGTCTGCTGCTGCAGCGCCCGGCTTATCAGGTCAACGTCGCCGCCGTGATCGATGCCGCCGCCGAAACCGGTACCATCATCGAAATCAACGCCAGCGCCTGGCGTCTCGACATGGACTGGCGCTGGTGGAAGCTGGCGAAAGAGAAAGGCGTCAAATGCAGCATCAATCCCGACGCCCACAGCACCCGCGGCCTCCAGGACGTGATCTTTGGCACCAAAGCCGCCCGCAAAGGCTGGCTCACGCGCAACGATGTCATCAATTGCCTGCCTCTTGCGGAGGTGGAAGAAGTCTTGAAGGAGAAGCGCTCGCGCTGATGGAGCGCGAGTTTCGTAACTCGCCGGTCTTTCCTGCTACGAACGCTTTGCCAAAAAGTGGCGAGTGGTCTTCGACGCACTCGCGCTCCGGCCTTATTTCCCTTCAGGAATGATCCGAAGCGCATGGCTGGCCTTGCTGGCATACCAGAAGCCGCGTTTGAACGGGCGCAGTTGCACGCCGCTCGGGATCTCGTTGCCGTTGCTGTCCTTTGCCCCGGTGCCGGTGCTGTCGAGAATCAGCGGCAGGCCGTCGGGGCTCTTGCCGATCTTGCCCACCCACAGCACGACATGTGAAACCTCGCCCTTGTTGCTTTTCACAAACAGCAGATCGCCGGTGAGCAGCGTCTTCGCGAAGTCCTCGTAATTTTCCGGCACCTCGATGCGCTGCACCGGAATCGTGCGGCCTGCACCCGGACCGGCGGCTTCGGTCATCATCGCTTGATCCTGCACATCACCGGTCGGCTTGATGCCAAGCGCGAGGTTGTAAACGAACGCGGTGAAATTGCTGCAATCGAGTCCCTTGCTCACCGGGGTCGTCTGCTTCTCATCCTTCGGCCAGTCGGCAGGCGGCTCCCAGTCCGGGATGTGATGATGCTGGTAGCTGTAGCCCGCAAAGCGCAACCCGGTGGCGATCACGCGCTGGCGCGACCACTCCGGGCTTTTCGTCGCGAGTCCGGCGGGCGGGTTGAAATGCTTTGCCGCCGGTCCCCAGTGCGTCCAGCGCCGCTGATTGCCAGGATCATACCAGTCACGGAACGGCACGCTCGCCTGATCCTTCCAGTCTGCACGCGGCCCCTTGAGCAGATCACTGATCAATTCCTCTTCCTTAAAGGTGAAATCGACCTTGTAGGGCGACTGGTAATCGGCGGCAGGGAGCGAACTGCTGCACAGAACGAGGGCCGCGAGGAAAACAGGTGGCTTCATGGTGGCTGGAGAATGCGGTGTTGCTCACTTCTTTGCATCCAAGAAATCACACACCGCCGCCGCCATCACGGCCACGCCAGTTTTGATCGCCTCCTCGTCGCAGTCATACATCGGTGTGTGACCGCCGTAGGTGAAACCTTTGGCTTCGTTGGCGACGCCGAGGCGGAAGTAGAAGCCGGGGACGACCTGCGCGAAGTAACTGAAATCCTCGCCGCCCATGCCGGGAATCAGTTCGACCACGTTCTTTTCGCCGACGATGCGTTTGAGGACGGGCAGTGTGGCCGCGATGAGCTTCAGGTCGTTTTGAATGCTTGGATACGTTTTGCGATACTCCATCTCGTAAGTGGCCCCGTGTGCCTCGGTGATGCCTTTGAGGATGCGGTGCATTTGCTCGATGATGCCATCGCGGAATTTCGCGTCGTAAGTTCGCACTGTGCCGCCCAGCTCGACCTTTTCAGCGATGATGTTCTCGCGGTCACCGCCTTTGATCGTACCAATGCTGATCACCAAGGGCTGCCGTGTGTTCGTCTGGCGGCTTTTGATCATTTGCAGCGCCATGATGGCCTCGGCGGCGACGGTGATGGCATCCACGCCTTTGTGCGGCGCGGAACCGTGCGCCATCTTGCCGTTGATCACGATGTGGAAGCGATCGCTGTTCGCGTTGTCGATGCCCGGCGTGTAGCCGATCTGCCCGGCCTTCAAATAATGCACGCCGTCATCCGTGGTGCCCGCTGGCATCACCTGCGCCGTGGTGTGCAGGCCAAAAACCGCCGCAGGCTTGGGTTTTTCCATCACACCTTCCGCCACCATGAGCTTGGCGCCCCAGTCGCCCTTGAATGTCGCTGGCATGGCCTCTTCGGCAGGTTGAAACAGAAACTTCACGCTGCCCTTCACCTGATCCTTGTGCTTCGAAAGCAACTCTGCGACGCCCAACGCGCACGTCACATGCACATCATGTCCACACGCATGCATCACCCCCGGATTCTTTGAGCGATACGGCACACTGCGCAATTCTTTGATCGGCAGCGCATCCATGTCCGCTCGCACCGCCACGCACGCCCCGTCCTGCTCGCCTTTGAGCAGCGCCACCACGCCATGCTTCGCCACGCCAGTCTTGATGTCGGTGAAACCGAGTTCCTTCAAACGATCCGCCACCAGCTTCGCCGTGCGCACCTCCTCGTTTGGCAATTCCGGGTGCATGTGAATGTCCCGCCGGATCTCCACCAGCTTCGGGAACATTGCCTCGATGCTCTTTTGGAAAACAGTATCACGGTTTTCAGCGGCGAAAGCAGGCCAGGCGAAAAGGAATAACAGCGTCAGCTTCTTCATGGACCAGTGATGGGGTGATTTATCTTTCTGCGATGCCACCGGTGATCTCCTTTGCGTTCGTGCGCAGGATTTCAATACCGCTGAGGATCGGTTCCACGCCGGGTTTCGCGGGGATTAACTCCACGACGAGATTCTCTGTCGCGGGGATGTTTGGGAACTCTTCGACGACAGCTCCTTTGCGCGTGGCGGGATCAAAGGCTTTCAAGACGACCTTGTCGCCGAGTTTCACGTCGAAGACGCGCTGGCCGGGTTTGTCACCTTCGAGAGCGGCGAACATGAGTTTCACGGTATAGGTCGCGGGAGGCTGGCCTTTGGCCAGAACGGGAATATCGAGCTTGGTGAGGCCACGGAGGCCGCTGGTGAAGATCCACGGCGTGTCGTGTCCTTTCACGACATGGCTGTCTTCGTTGAAACTGTAAGCGCCGCCGCCTTTGGCATACTGCGGTTTGAAATCCAGCGGCAGGTCGATGCCCGCACGGCTGCTGGGGCGTGGATAGCCGAGCCAGAGCTTGCCGTGTGCATCGCGGCGGTCGCCAGGAGCACCGAGATTCAGCGCCATGTGCTGCACGGGCAAGGATGCGCCGTCCGCGCTGTAAACGCCCCAGTTCATGCGGTCCTCACGCGGCTCGAAGACGACGGTGCTGGCGATGGAGAACAGGCAGACGCAGCCCGCGCTGGCTTCGGGAATCATGACGAGGCCGTTGGCGGGAATCGTGTTGATCCAGCAGCCGAGGCGATGCCCGGCGAAGTGCTCGGTGCCGCTGTCGCTGTCGCGATCATAGAACGCGGTGAATTTGGAGCGGAAGAACATCATGTTCGGTGTCGCGGAGATCGCGCCGCAGTGGTGGCCCGGGCGTGCGAACATCCATGCCGTGTCCTCCCCGGTGATCGGATGCTTGCGGGTCTTCTGCGCACCGGTGTAGAGGTCGTAGCTCCACGGCTCGGCGATGATTTCGTTATCGATGACGACGGGGCGGTGGCGGTAGTTGGCGTCCTTGGCCCACAGTTTCTCGCCTTTGTTCGCGTCGAGCACGACGAGGCGGCGGCGTTTGAATTCACCGCTCAAGAACTGCTCCCAGTAGTGTCCATTCGCGTTTGCACCGCCAAGAACAAGGTGGCCGTTGTGATACATGAGCGTCAACGCGCCGCCGCCGATGCCGATCTCGCTGCAATCGGTCACATCGACCGGTTTCGCCCACTGCTGCTGGCCGGTGACGGCATCCAGTGCCACGGCCATGCGCAAATCGTTGTTTTTGATGCGATCTTCGGCCAGTTCGCGCTCTTTGCCGGTGAGTTTGGCGAGGTCCGTCTTGTCCTGCGCCAGCATGAGGGCGCGTTGCTCTGGCGTGAGCGAGGCGTCGATGAAAAACAGCCGACCATCGCCGATGGCGATGCTGACGTGCGAGATGTGCTTGCCCTGATGCGTCCATTTCAACGCACCGGTCTTCACATCGAAGGCGAAGATCTTGTCCGTCGAGATCGAGCCGCTTTTGCCGCGGCGGGCGACTTCGGCGGCCTTCTCGACACGCTCGGTTTCGGTGCCGTAGAGCAAACCGTCGTGATAGGCGATGTAGCCCCATTGCAGATCCTTTTTCGTGCCTGCGCCGGGGATTTTGAGGGTGCGAACGATCTTGCCCGTCTCGGCGTCGAATTGAATGCACTCGTCTTCCATGAGCATGAACAGGAAGTCATCGCTCGCGGCCATGTTGCCGGGCTCGCGGGCGTTATAGACGCCGGTGCGCATCGCGCCGGGGTTCTTCGTCTCCCACAGGAACTGACCGTTGTAGGCGTCGTAGGCCAGCACGCTGTCCTCTCCCTGCACAAAGAGACGGCCATTCACTGACAGCGGCCCCACGGCACCATCGTGACGATTCACCCCTTGACCCGGACCGGGATCGCCATACCACAGCACGCTGAGGCCGCCTTTGATGCGGCGGTCGTCGGTGCTCGAGGTGTTCGCCGCGTTGCCATACTGATGCGACCACGAACTCGCGCCGGGCAATGTGGCACGCGTGAGCACGCTCCAGCCATCCACACTCGCGATCTTCGCCTTCTCTTCGCTCAACTTCGTTTCTGCCAGCCATGCGTCGGTCTTCGGCGTCGCTTTGAAGCAGAACTTGCCGCCAATCGGCTTCAAATGCCGCGCCACATCCGCTGGCACGCCGACAGGCTCCAGGCTGTCGCTCACGATCAAATTGGCGCAGTAACTTGAATACGGCATCACCGCGAGATCGAGATGGTCCACCGTGATGCGTGGGCCGTAGAGGCCGGTCGTGAGCAAGGCCGCACGCGATGCAGCTACCTTTTTCGCATCCGCATCGACGCCGAAGATGATCAAGTCGCTGCGCTTCGCGAGTTCGTAGGCGAGTTGGCCTTTGTCATTGCCGAGGACGATGCAGAAGCCCTTTTTCACACCCGATTGCTTCAAGATTTCTTCCGCGGCCTTCGCGTGGGCGTCATCGGATTCAAACGTGCTGCGTTTAGCTGCGAGCGGACTTCCTGCCTTTTCACCGAAGACATAAACACGTCCCGTGGTCGTGCTGACGACGAGATGGCCGCCGGAGACGGCCAGACCACGCGCCTCGCCATCCACGGCCGTTTTCCAGGCCAGTTTGCCTGTTTCAGTCTCAATCGCGATGACCTCGCCTTTGCCGCCCGCGATCAAAGTCTTGCCCGCAACGATCAGCGCCGACTGATGCGGCGATTCGAGCGTCCACTTCACGCCGACATCGGCGGTGGTGGCCAGATCGGCTTTGTGCTTCGCGATCTCGTCCTGCTTTGCCTTGTAGGCGACACGCAGCGGCTCGTATTTGGCCGCGATGGTCGCCAGATCGGCCTGCGCCGTCGCAAACGCCGCCGGATCGTCCTTCACCTTGCGTGCGGCGGACTCGGCGGCCTGCAGCTTCTTCGCCTCGGCGACGGCGGGATGTTTCCTCAATTCTCCGGTGATCTTCGCGATGGCCATTTCGTGTCCGTGTCGGATGCGCGTGCCTTCCGCGTGCTTGATGCGGTCCACGGCGATGATTTTCGTGCCGTTCGCCATGTAGCCCATGTCACCTGCCAGGGTCATCTGCGTGCCTGCGAACCAGCCGAAGCCGGATTTCTGCTTCTCCTGATCGAGCGCGAGGATGTGATGCTCGCCCACGGCGTAGATCTGATCATCCGCGAGGAATGCCTGCGAGCCACCGATCTGCCCGCCCGCATCGCCACGCCAGCCGGGTTCGGGTTTGGCGATGAACTCGCCTGTTTTGCGATCAAACGATGCAGCGAGGGAACGGCCTGACGGCACAAACAAGATGTCTTTCGTCGCGAGCAGATAGCCTTGCGGCGAGAGGTCGTTGCGGCCTGCGTCCTTCTCGCTGATGGCGTCATTCTTCCAGATGATCTTCCCCGTGGCCGCTTCGACCGCGTAGATAAAGACCTTCTCATGCGGAAACACGCCCGCGCCGAAATACGCGATGCCGCCGTCGACCAGCAAACTCGTGCGCACCGGCCAGCGCGAGATCATGCGTCCGCGGGCGAGGATGCGCTCATCGTGTGGCCCGGCGCGCAGCTTCCACACGAGTTTGCCTGTCTTGGCGTCGAGACAGTAAGCATAGCCGTCATCCGAACCGACGAAGACCTTTCCATTCGCCACCGTTGGTGCCAAACGCACCGGCGCATTGGTGAAGAACGACCATTTATCCGCGCCCGTGGCCAGATCACGGCAGATCACGCGTCCATCGACCGACGAGCCGAAGAAGACACGCCCGCCGCTGATGGCGACGTGGAACACATCATCGAAGCGGATGCGATTGAAGAGCTCATGGCCCTCGATCACGCGTCCGTCTTCGCCCGCCCAGGCCATCTTCGGAGCCGTGGGTGATTCAAACGTCCACGCGGGTTGCAGCGGCAGTTTCACGTCCTCCTTGGTGGCACCAACGCGTGAGGCATCGTGCAGATAGGTGGGCCAGTCGGCACTGGCGGTGGAAAGGGCGAGAAGGAACAGGAGCGGGCGCATGGTCGAACTAAAACGCACACATGGCGGTGAATTCATCGAAAGAGCCGCGTATTGTCTGCTCCCATGCTGCCGCGCTCCGCCATTCTATTCTTGTTCGCCGCCACGGCCGCCTTTGCGTGCTCGGTGCCGGTGTTTCGGTATGCCTTGGAGCATTGGGCGGCCGATCCGTATCGCGTGACCGTGCCGCATGGCACAAAGCTGGACGGCAACTTCAAAGTAACGACGACAGACGCGCCGAAAATCGAGTTGCGGCAGCCGGCTTCGATGCGGAACGAGGAGGTCATCTGGTCTGCCGAGTTCAATGAGGCGAATGTGAAGGCGTTGGTGGATTCACCAGCGCGCCAGCAGATCGCCGAACGTCTCGGCGCGGGCGAAAGCGCGGTCTGGGTGCTGCTGGAATCCGGTGACAAGGCGAAGGATGATGAAGCGGCCAAATTCCTTGATGAGCGGCTGGAATATCTCACAGGCGTCATGGAATTGCCAAAGCTCGACCAACAGGACATCAAGAACGGCCTCGTTTCGGTGCCTGGCGATGGGTTGCAGCTCGCTTTTTCGACGTTGAGGGTGAAACGGGACGATGCAGCAGAGCGCGCCTTCATCGCGATGCTGTTGGCGAGCGAGCCGGATTTGCGGGAGATCGAAGAACCCATCGCGTTCCCGATTTTTGGCCAGGGGCGAGTGCTTTATGCGCTGGTGGGGCGTGGCATCAAAGTGGAGACCATCGATCGTGCCGCGCAGTTCTTGATCGGCTCATGCTCATGCCAGGTGAAGGAGCAGAATCCAGGCGTGGATCTGGTTATGGCGGTGGATTGGAAACAGATGGTCAAGGATCAGGCGATGCCAGGCCAACAATTGCCTGAACTGAGCCAGATCGCGGATTTGCTGCCGCAGACGGTGAAAATTGATGGTCAGGTGGAGGCAAAACCCGCTGACACAACGACGAAGTTCGACTGGCGCATCGGTCTGGGGGTGATCCTGCTGCTTGTCGTGATCAGGACGCTGATGAAGCTGAAGCGCTGAGATCGAGCCCCATTTTTTTGAGTTCCCACTCTTGAGCGGTCCACTGAATTGACACCGGTTCGCCGACGGGCTTTTCGTTGACGAAGATGCCGGCTGAGAGCGGGCGGATGCGGCGGTGAGTGGCGTGTTTGTCCACAAGCGGCATGCCTTGAGCCTTGGGCGAAGGATTCTGGGCTTCAGCCTCCTCTTGCTTCCACTGAGTGGCGAACTGATGCAGGGCTACGATGCGATACCAGTGCCAGGGCTGCTCGCACATGACGTTCTCACGGCACCAGCGCCAGTTCGCGAAGCGTTCCAGTTCGGCGGGACGGATGAGGAAGCAGCGCACACACTTGCGGCGCACGACTTTGCGGTCCTCGCAGGTCATGGCGAAGAGCCAGGTCTCGCGAGGGAAAGGCGTGGTGGCGAGATGACCGGCGATGTGGTTGAAGGCGTCGTTGAGCACTTCAAATCCAAGCAGCCCTTCGGTGCGTAACACCGGGCTTTTCAAGCTCGTGTAGTCCGCCATCTCGCGCACGATTTTGCGCGCGGCTGGGTTGTCGTAGAGTTCGTTCACTGTCGTGCTGGGCATCAGGTTGCGGAAGATGAGTGCGCATTTGTCCGAGCCGGGCACGGGGGCGAGGAAATGCGCCTGGAAGAGCACGTCGTCCGAGTCTCCGCGCTTCAGGCGGTCCAGCGCCTTCAGTTGCCTGCGAAAGAGCAGCAGCCAGCTCGCGAAGAAGCCGAGCAAAAAGCCGATGAACTTGCCGGTGATCTCCGGCACCACGCGATTCCATTCGAGATTTTTGAGCCAGTCCGCCACCTGCTGCGCGTTCAAACTGCCTGCCCATTGAATGAATTGATCGTAGAGACTCATGGCGTGGAAGGACCGAGGCTAGAGGCAAAAGTTGGGATGGCAAGGCGTGAGTCGTGCTCGAAAATCAGCCGCGTGCTGAAGGTCAGGAAATCGAAACAACCGCAGGCAAAAGCATGGACGCGGTGACGGGCGCAGCTATCCTGCCAGCGCATGCGAAACACGATTTTATTTTTGATGCTAGTGCTGGCAATGCCGTTTGCCGGCACGGCTATGGCCCAGGAGAAAGCACTGAGTGCCAAGGAGGCGAAGGCGCTCTATGACAAGGCGGACCGTGCTTTGAACGAGGCATGGGCTGCTGCGAAGAAGGCGCTGCCGGAGTCCGAGTTCAATGCACTCAAGGAATCGCAGCGCGCCTGGGTGGAGCATCGCGATTACCTGGCCCGATCACCGATGTACACCGGCGCGGACGCGCAGGGCGAACTGGCACTCGATGCCCTCGAGTATCTCGAAGCCGCCGCCGGTCTGGCGGAGGACCGGACCACATGGCTCAAGGGACTCGTGCGCGAATGGAATGATGACACGCTCACCGGTGTGTGGACGGACAGTTATGGTGGGCGCATTGAGATCGTGGAGCGTGAAGGACACCTGCATTTTGTCATCGAGTGCGTGCGTGGGCCTACCTCGCATGTCGGTGGTCTTGCCGGCATCGCGGTTTGGAATACCAGCATCGGCTGGTTCAGCGACAAAGGCCGTGAGGACAAAAGCGGTGAGCCTGAAACGAATCTCAGCTTCATCCTGCGAGATCGAAAACTCGAGGTTATCGGGGCCAACACTGGCTACTACCACGGTGCGCGTGCTTATTTCGACGGTGAATACGTCCGCGTGCAGCCGCTGAATGCCAAGGCGCAGGCGAAAGTCGTCAAAGCGGCGAAAGCGGGCGAAGTGCCGGAAGAATGATCCCAACCCACGACTCATCATGCACGCCGCCGGCCCCAAAAACCCCCTTCATGGCATCACGTTACAGACGATGGTCACGCAGCTCGTTGAGCACTACGGCTGGGAGATGCTCGGGCGCATGATTCCGATCAACTGCTTCAACTGGAACCCCAGCATCAAGTCCAGCCTCATCTTTCTACGCCGCACGCCCTGGGCACGTGAGAAGGTGGAGGCGCTGTATCTCGATTCGTTGCCGGACATGCAGCCGAATACGGAAGGCGAGGCACCGGCGGCGTAAGCCGGGCGAGCACCGTCCGCTTTTCACAGCCGTTCCACTTGCTTCAAATGCTCCGGGGGCGGATGCGCCTCGTCCACATCGTGGACTTCCACGATTCGTCCGTCATCCATGCTCGCGATGCGGTTGGCGTGATGGAAGATGCGGTTGTCATGCGTCACGATCAAAACAGCGCGCTCCTTGCCACGCGCCACGTTCTCGAAGATCTCCATCACCACATGGCCGTTCTTGGCATCCAGCGCCGCCGTCGGTTCATCGCAGATGATGAGCTGCGGCTCATGTACCAGAGCGCGTGCGATCGCCACCCGCTGCTGCTGCCCGCCGGAGAGCTGTGAGGGCCGGTGCTTGAAGCGGTCCGCCAAACCAACCTGCTCCAGCACCTCCTTGGCCCGTTTTTCCGCTTTCGCAGACGCCATGCCCTGAATGAGCAGCGGCACGCTCACATTCTCCGCGCAGGTCAGCGTCGGGATCAGATTGAAGGACTGGAAGATGAAGCCGATGTGCTTTGCCCGGAAGCGCGTGATCGCCGCCGTGCTCATGCGCCGCAAATCGTGGCCAAAGACCGTCAATTCGCCTTCATCCGCCACCAAGGTGCCTGCGATGATGCTGATGAGCGTCGTCTTGCCACATCCCGACGGCCCCACCAGCATGGTGATGTCGCCGCGTCGCACCTCCAGATCGATCTCCTTCAAGACCTGCAACCGTGAACCGCCGTCCCCAAAGCTTTTGGAGATGCCCTTCACATGGGCCGCGAGTTGGTGATTTTCGCCGTTGTTCATGAATTGTTGCCGCCAGGCGTTGGGACATACGTCTCTGCATGAGTTTGGAGAAACCTGCCAGTCACGCTGCTTTCGTTCGCTGCAATCTCCTTCGGAGTGCCCGTGGCGAGGATGTGGCCGCCTTCGGTGCCGCCGCCGGGGCCGAGGTCGATGATCCAGTCGGCGCAGCGGATGACGTCGAGGTGGTGTTCGATAACGATGAGGGTGTTGCCGGCATCGCGCAGGCGCAGCAGGACGCCGAGCAGCGTCTGGATGTCGGCGCTGTGCAGGCCGGTGGTGGGTTCGTCGAGGACGTAGAGTGTGCGACCGGTGCTGCGTTTGGCGAGTTCGGCGCTGAGCTTGATGCGCTGGGCCTCGCCGCCAGAGAGAGAGGCACCGCTTTGACCGAGTTTGATGTAACCGAGGCCGGTGTCCTCAAGCGTGCGTAGTTTCGGGGCGATGGCGTTGTTGCGCTCAAAGAAGCGTGCGGCTTCGCTGACGGTCATTTCGAGCACATCGGCGATGTTTTTGCCTTTGAAGGTGACCTCCAGCGTTTCCGCGCCGTAACGGCGGCCTTTGCAGGACTCGCAGGTGACGTAAACGTCGGCGAGGAAGTGCATGTCGATCTTGATGACGCCGTCGCCTTCACATTTTTCACAGCGGCCACCAGGTGTGTTGAAGCTGAAGCGTCCGGCATCGTAACCACGCACGCGGGCGAGCGGGAGTTGTGCGAAGAGTTCACGGATGGGGCCGAACGCGCCGGTGTAAGTGGCGGGATTCGAGCGCGGACTGCGGCCGATGGGCGACTGGTCGATGACGACGACTTTGTCGAGATATTCGAGGCCAGTGATGCGCTCGTGTTTGCCGGGGATGTCTTTGGCGTCGTAGAAATGGCGGCGCAGCGCCCGCATGAGGATGTCGTCCACCAAGGTCGATTTGCCGCTGCCGGACGGCCCGGTGACGCAGGTGAAGCTGCCGAGCGGGAAGGCGGCGGTGACGTTGAGGAGGTTGTGCTCGGTGGCGCCGTGAATCGTTAATGAGTTCTTGGTTCTTGGTCCTTGGTTCTCGGTTAAGAGGGTTTGCGGCAGTGCGGTGGCTTGAATGCGCGTTTTGCCGCTCAAGTAAGCGCCGGTGATCGAATTCTGATTTGCCGCGATCTCAGCGGGTGTGCCTTGGGCCACGAGTTTGCCGCCGTGCGGGCCGGCGGCGGGGCCGAGTTCGATGATGTGATCGGCGGCACGCATCGTGGCCTCGTCGTGCTCGACGACGAGCACGGTGTTGCCGAGGTCGCGCAGGCGCAGAAGCGTTTGGATCAGGCGTTCATTGTCGCTGGGATGCAGGCCGATGCTCGGTTCATCCAGCACATACAGCACACCGGCGAGTCCGGCCCCGATCTGTGATGCGAGCCGAATGCGTTGCATTTCACCGCCGGAAAGCGTGCCGCTCTCGCGATTCAACGTGAGATAACCCAATCCGACCTGCTCCAGGAACTCGATGCGCTTCACGATTTCGCGCTGCAACTCGCCCACATAGGCTTTCTGCTGCTCGGTGACTTCTAATTCGCGCATCCAGCCGAGTGCATCGCGGATTTGCAGCGAGGTGAACTCGTGGATGTTGAGTTCCTTTGTTTGGGAGCTCAATCTGACCGCCAGCGACTGCGGTTTGAGCCGCTTGCCTTCGCACGTCGCACACGCATGTGGATTCATGAGCCGCGTGAGGGCGGCTCGGAGGGCGTCGCTTTCGGCGCTTTGATAGAGACGGGCGATTTCGGGCAGCAGGCCTTCAAACGGCTTCGCCATACTGCGGGTGTTGTCAGACTTCTTCCAACCGGTGGCGATGGCGACTTCACCGGTGCCGTGAAACAGGGCATCTTTGAATGCCTGCGGCAGAGTTTGGAAGGGAACGTCCATCGCAGCGCCGAAGTGCTTCGCCAGTGCTTCCACGCTTTGATTGAAAACGATGCGCACTTTCGGATGCCGTGCCCACCACGCCTTGATCGCGCCATCGGCGAGCGATTTGGATTCATCAGGCACCAGCAGCGCCGCATCTGGTGTCGGCGTCATGCCGGTGCCTTCGCAGGTGGGGCAGGCCCCGAGATGCGTGTTGAAGGAGAAATGCTGCGGCGTGAGGCGCTCGATGACGTAGCCGGTGCGTGGATTCGCGAACTCAGTGGTGTAGCTGAGAATTTCGTCGCTGCCGTCGAGGTTCACGAGGAACTGCACCTCGTGCTCGTTCCAGTGCAGCGAGCTTTCGATGGCCTCCATGAGCCGCTGGCGTGAATCCGCACGCACGACGAGGCGATCGATGACGATCTGCACCTGTTGTTGCTCGTTGGCTGCCAGTTTGAGCGAATCTTCCAGCTCCACGATCTCGCCGTTCAAGCGCACGCGTACAAAGCCCTGGCGTTTGAGTTTTTCAAACAGCGTGTGCGTGTCCTCGCCATTCGCCGGAGGTTGCGGCGAGAGTACCATGACGCGAGTGCCTTCACCAAGCGCTAACACCTTGTCCGCGATCTCCGGCGGCGTGCTGCGCAGGAGTTTTTCGCCGGTTTGCGGGTCATGCGGCTGCCCGGCCACGGCGTAGAGCACGCGGAGGTAGTCGTAGATTTCCGTCACCGTGGCGATGGTGCTGCGCGGGTTCGGATTCGAGTGAACCTGCTCGATGGCGACCGCCGGGGACAGCCCCTCGATGAAATCCACGTCCGGCTTCTGCATTTGGTCGAGAAACTGCCGCGCGTAGGCGGAAAGGCTCTGCACATAGCGCCGCTGGCCTTCCGCAAACAGGGTGTCGAAGGCCAGGGATGACTTCCCGCTGCCGCTCACGCCCGTGAGCACCACGAGCTTATGCCGTGGGATGTCCACGTCGATATTCTGGAGATTGTGCTGCCGTGCGCCACGCACGCGGATCACGTCTTCTGGCATGCGCCACACAAGCCGCGTGGGGCAGGGGAGATCAAGCCCAAGAAATCCCCCGGCACGTCCGTTTCCAGAATGGTGCATGAGGGCGGTTGATTATCCCCGGCCTCTCCCCTAGACTCCCCACCGTCATGAAACCTCTCATTGTCATCATTCTCGCCATCGCCGTCGGCTACGTCTCCTACGAGTACGTGTATCCGCCCTTCTCCGAGGCCATGAAGTTCACGAAGCATGTGCCCAAGGTGGAGCCGAAGAAGGAAATCGCTGTCGTTCCGGCACCGAAGCCGGTCGTCAAACCAGAGCCAGTGGTCGTGATAGCGCCCAAGCCCGAGCCGAAGCCGGAGATGAAACCCGAGCCGAAGCCCGAAATGCCCAAGATCCCCGAGCCACCGCCGGTGGACCCGAATGCCTTCGTGGCCCCCGTCTTCCCGCCAGTGGATGAGCTCACGCAGAACTGGGCCGCCGTGCCGAAAGGCTTCTTTGCCAAGCCCAAGCAGGTCACGATGAAGAAAGACCTCGAGCTCAAGATGCAGATGGGTAAGGCCACCGCCGCAACTACCTTCAAGGCCGGGGCCAAAATCTTCGTCATGGGCCAGGAAGGACCGAATCTCATCGTCGGCGCTTCCGAAAACTCACCCATGCGCGGTCAGGTGCCCATGGAAGACACCGATTTCAAAGACGTCTTCATCGCCGCCTATGAGCAGGTGAAAATAACCAGCACCGAAAATGCCCGCAAGGCGCATGAGTACAAGCTCGCCGCAGCGGAACGTGCCAAGAACGCGCCTGTTGCCGCCACCAAAGGCGGTGGCGGTGGCAGCAGCAACGACAAGCCAGTCAAGGACGCCGACGGCACCTACCCGCTGCTCGTCGCCAGCATGAAAGCCGGCGAAGTCACCGAGGTGAAGCCTGACAACGTCAAGTCCTGGGGCGATCCAGCGCAGGAAAAAATCGACGGCAACGACTACTGGACCGTGAACGTCAAATACGAGACCCAGACCATGTTCGGCAAGTTCGAGACCGAGGCCCAGGCCCGCATCAAGAACGGCAAGGTCGAGAAGTGGGTGTACACCGGTTCTGGTGAAGTGGTGCCGTAAACACAGTGTCAGGAGAGGGATCATCCTGATCCCTTCAGAACCATGCGGGCAGCGATGCCCGCATTTTTTGTCGAAGCAGCACGCATCTTCCTTCCTTGACGTCATTGCAGCGCTTGGCACGTAAAACCTCCGAATGAAAGTCATCCGCCCCACAGATCCAGACTACGCCAGCGCCGCCGCCGCGCTCAACCGTCGTGCCGAGGCCAGCGATGCCGTGCGTGAAGTCGTGTCAGGCGTCATCAAGGCCGTGCGTGAGCGTGGCGATGCCGCCGTGCTCGAACTCACCGAAAAATTCGACGGTGCCAAACTCACAGCCGCGCAGATGCGTGTCCCACAGTCCGAACTCGATGCCGCCTGGAACGCCGCCGATGCCACGCTGCGCTCCGCGCTCGAAGCCTCGCATCGCAATGTCATGGCCTTCGCCAAACGCAGCATGCGCCAGGCCTGGAGCTACAAGAACGAGCAGGGAGCCGATGTCGGCGAAGTCTTCCATCCCTTCGAGCGTGTCGGTTGCTATGTGCCCGGTGGCACCGCACCGCTGGTTTCGACCTCCATCATGACGGTCACCTTCGCCGCAGCAGCCGGTGTGCCTGAGATCGTCGTCTGCACGCCTTGCGGTCGCGATGGCACAGTCAATCCCGGTTTGCTCGCGGCGCTCAAACTCGCTGGAGCCACCGAGGTCTATAAAGTTGGCGGTTCGCAGGCCATCGCTGCGCTGGCTTTCGGCACGGAGACGATTCGCCCTGTCACCAAAATCTTCGGCCCAGGCAACAGCTATGTCGTCGAGGCCAAGCGCCAAGCCTTTGGCGTCGTTTCCATAGACCTACTCCCCGGACCCAGCGAAGTGCTCATTCTCGCCGATAAATCCGGCAATCCGGCCTTCATCGCCGCAGACATCCTCGCCCAGGCCGAGCACGGCAAGGACAGCATGGCCGGATTCATCACCGATGACGCAACCTTACTCGATGCCGTCGTCGCTGAAGTCGATTCGCAGTCGAAAACTCTCAGCCGGCAGGTCCAGCTTGCCCCTGTGCTCGAAAAAGGCGCGTTTTGCATGCTCGTGCCGAGTTTGGAAGAAGGCGCACGTCTTGTGAATGATTTTGCGCCGGAGCATCTCACGCTCATCACCACGCGAGAAGATGCCATCCTGCCGCTCATCCGCACCGCTGGAGCGATCTTCCTCGGCAATCACTCACCCGTCGCTGTCGGCGATTTCCTCGCTGGCCCCAGTCACACGCTGCCCACTGGCGGTTCCGGCAAATCCTTCCCCGGTATCACTGCCGACATGTTCCAGCGTCGCACCAGTATCATCCGTCTGGATCGTGAAAGCTGCGTCAAATCCGAGTCTATTGTCCGCGCCTTCAGTCAGGTCGAAGGACTCGACGCGCATGGGCGTTCCGTTTCCATCCGCTGCTCATGAAATCCATCGTCATTATCGTCGGACTGCTTCTCGTCTCTTGTGGCAAAGAGGAGACAAAACCGCAACCAAAGGCCGCTGTAGCACCCAAACCGGCACCCGAAAAGAAAATGCCGCCGGTCCCTCAAGGCAAATTGCCCGTGATGGACCCGGAGAAAGCCAAGTTCATCGCCGTGCCGAATACGCCCAAGGATATCGAGCCAAAAAAAGACGAGCAGCCTGCGCCAGAAGCCAAGAAGTAAGACGGGCACTCTTGCCCGTCTCGCTGCTCACGCTGGCACACGAATTTCCAGCCACTGACTTGTGGCATTCGCTGGTTTCACCTCGCGTGATTGTAACGTCATGCCCGCAGGCAACAGCGCAAAGTCGCCCGCTTTCAAAATCACGCGGCCCACGCTGATCTCGCCGCTCACCACGGCCAGCGTCACGCATTCACCGGCCTCGCCCACGGCTCCGGCTGTGTCACGCAGTCGCACATCGAAGTAATCACACTTCACCAGCGTGCCATCCGCCTCGATCTGCTGCACCTGCGGCTCAAAGTCCGCGAAGTCGATGCTTTGCAGCGACTCCTGCACATGCAGCGCTCGGGGTTTGCCATCCAGGCCGACGCGGTTCCAATCGAAGACGCGGTAGGTGGTATCGCTGTTTTGTTGGATCTCGTAGATCAGCAATCCAGCGCCGATGGCATGCACGCGTCCGCTCGGAATGAACAGACAGTCGCCCGTGCGTGCCTCGATCACATGCACCACCTCGGTCACCGTGCCGTTTTGCAATGCCTTCTCGAAAGCCGTCCGCGTCACGCCGGGCTTCAATCCCGCATAAATCTTCGCCCCTGGATCGGCATGCGCGATGAACCACATCTCCGTCTTCGGTTCCCCCTTCAAGGCCGCCGCCATGCTTGCCGGTGGATGCACTTGGATCGACAGGTCATCGCACGCGTCGAGAATTTTCATCAGCAGCGGAAACGTGGGGCTTGTGGAAGCCAGCAACGCCTTGCCAAACACCTCCTCGCGATGGTTCGTCCACAGTTCATGAAGCGACACGCCATCTGCCGTCACACTTTGCGCCTCGGGGCGGTCTGCAACAGTCCAGGCTTCGCCATAGGGTGTCGTCTCATCCGGCAGGGTGGCTCCCAGCAGCGTTTCCATGCGACGGCCACCCCACACGCGGCTTTGATAGATGGGTGTGAAGAGGATCGGCTGGTCTCGCAACATAACCTGACAATGAACCACAGCCTTCGTTGACGCTCCACCACGATCTCGCCAGAATGCGCCGCGTGAACATGATTGAAGCCAGCTTTATCCAGTCTCTGAAGGAAATCTTAGATCCTGAACGCGTGCTCACCTCTGCGGAGGACATCGTTCCATACAGCTTCGATGGTACCGCCGCCTTGAAACAACGTCCTGGAGCTGTCGTGTTTCCGCTCACGGCTGAAGAAGTTGCCGATTGTGTCAAACTCGCACGAAGGTGCAGCATCCCAGTCGTCACCCGCGGTTCCGGCACCGGCTTGAGCGGCGGCAGTGTGCCTCTGGACGGTTGTCTCGTGATCTGTCTCGTGAAGATGGACAAGCTCATCGAGGTCGATGAAAAAAACCTCACGCTGCGGGCGCAAAGCGGCGTGATCACCAAGGAGATCGATGACGCGGCTGCCAAGGTCGGCCTGTTTTATCCGCCCGATCCAGGTTCGATGAAAATCTCCACCATCGGCGGCAACGTGGCCGAAAACTCCGGCGGCTTGCGCGGCCTGAAGTATGGCGTGACGCGGGATTACGTCATGGGCATCGAAGTCGTGCTGCCGGACGGCACGCTGACCTTCCTTGGAAACAAATGCGTCAAAGACGTGGCCGGTTACTCGATGAAGGATCTGTTCATCGGCAGCGAAGGCACGCTCGGCATCATCACCGAGGTCATCTTGAAAGTGCTGCCGCGTCCGAAGGCACGCAAAACGATGCTGGCGCTCTACGATTCGATGGATGCCGCCGCGAAGACCATCTCCGCCATCATCGCCGCCAAGATCATTCCCTGTACGCTGGAGTTTCTCGACCGCGTGACGGTGCAATGCGTCGAAGATTACGCCAAGATCGGTTTGCCGACTGATGTTGAAGCCCTCGTGCTCATGGAGACCGACGGCCATCCCGTTGTCGTCGAAGAAGAAGCCGCGCAGATGATGGCGCTCGCCAGGGCAAATGGTGCCCGCGATGTCCGTGCCGCCGCCGATGAAGCCGAAGGCGCGAAACTCGCCGCCGCTCGTCGCAACGCCTTCTCCGCTCTCGCGCGAGTGCGACCCACGACGATCCTCGAAGACGTGACCGTGCCGCGCAGCGAACTCGCCACAATGGTTGCTTTCATCGACAGCGTCGCGAAGAAGCATAGTCTCCAAATCGGCACCTTCGGGCATCTGGGCGATGGCAACCTGCACCCTACCTTCCTCACCAACGAACGCGATCACGAGGAGATGCACCGCGTTGAAGTCGCGCTGGCGGAGATCGTCGAAGAAACCATCCGCCTCGGCGGCACTGTCACTGGCGAGCACGGCGTTGGTCTTGCCAAAAAAGCCTTCCTCAAACGCCAGCTTGGCGAAGGCAGCTACGAGCTCATGCGCAGCATCAAACAAGCCCTCGATCCGCAGGGATTGCTGAATCCAGGGAAGATTTTTGATTTGAGGAATTGATCATGCCACAAGCAAATCTCCTCAAATCTCTCGATTACTCCGTGCTCCAGCAGTGCATGCACTGCGGCATGTGCCTGCCGACGTGTCCGACGTACGTGGAGACAAAAATGGAGAAGAACAGCCCGCGCGGGCGCATCGCGCTCCTGCGGGCGGTGGCGGATGGCGATCTCGAAGTCTCACGGGCGCTCTCGGATGAAATGTATTATTGCCTCGGCTGTCTCGCGTGCCAGACGGCCTGCCCGGCCGGTGTGAACTACGCGGAGCTGTTTGAAACCGCACGCGCCGAGGTGGAGCAGGCGGAGGTGAACGACGGCATGCAGCGCGGCTTCTGGCGCTGGCTCACGCTGAATGTCATCTTCATGCGCCCATGGCTGCTGCGGTTGATCGGTCGTGTGCTGCGCGTGTATCAAAGCGCCGGACTCGACAATCTGATGCGCAAGCTGCGCTTCTTCGGCCTCATGCCGCGTTCGTTGGCGAAGCTGGAGCCGCAGACTCCGCAAATCTCGGAGCATTTCTCGGATGATCTGATCTGGCCGGAAGAATCACCAAAAGGACGGCAGGAATACCGTGTGGGCCTGCTCACCGGCTGCATTCAGGATCTTGCGTTCTCGAACATCAATCGCGACACAGCCGATGTGCTGCTCGCGAACGGATGTGAGGTGATCACACCGCGTTCGCAGAGCTGTTGCGGTTCTTTGCACGCGCACAATGGCGAACTCGAACTGGCGCGTGAACTGGCGCGGAGGCAGATCGACAGCTTCGATCTCGACTCGCTCGATGCCATCATCACCAACGCCGGTGGTTGCGGTTCGCATTTGAAGACTTACGGCCATCTGCTGCACGATGACCCGTTCTACGCCGCCAAGGCGAAAGTTTGGGACGCGACGGTGAAGGACATTCACGAATGGCTCGTGCAGATTGGCTTCCGCAAGCCGACTGCCGGTGCAGGTGTGAGCGAGGTCACCTATCACGAGAGCTGCCATCTCTGCCACGGTCAAAAAGTCGTCTCACAGCCACGTCAGGTGCTCGCCAGCATCCCCGGACTCGTGTTCAAGGAACTGCCGGAGTCGAACTGGTGCTGTGGCAGCGCGGGCATCTACAACATCACCCAGCCCGAGCAGAGTCAGAAGCTGCTGGACCGCAAAGTCGCCAACTTGAAGCTCACGAAAGCCCCCGTCGTCGCCACCAGCAATCCCGGCTGCCATTTGCAGCTCGCCAACGGCCTGCGTTCCTGCGGTGATCATCCCTGCCAGGAGGTCACGCAGCCGGTCACGCTGCTGGCGCGTGCGTATCGCGCTGAACAAGGAGTGGGGGCCTCTGGCCCCCATAAACCGGGGTCAGAGACCCCGGCACCTTGAAACTCACTCGCCTCTCATGGAACTCGATCTCACCGGCCCACTTCGCGATGACGCCTACATGATCCTCGCCGGACTCGTCACGCCGCGTCCCATCGCGCTGACGACCACCGTCGATCTTGAAGGGCGCGTGAATGCGGCACCATTCAGCTTCTTCAATGTGCTGGGAGATTCCCCGCCCATCGTCGGCCTGTGTCCGGGTGATCGTTCGCCCGGCGTGCCGAAGGACACGGCGCGAAACATCCGCCTGACGCATGAGTTCGTCGTGAATCTCGTCGATGAGGCGATTGCGGAGAAGATGAATCTCTGCGCCACCTCGTTGCCGCCCGGTGAAGACGAACTGCTTCACGCCGGACTCACCGCCGTGGCCAGCAGCGTGGTCAAACCGCCGCGCATCGCCGAATCCCCCGCCAGCCTCGAATGCCGTAGCCACAGCATCATCGAGATCGGCGACAACCGCCTCATCATCGGCGAAGTCCTCCGCGTCCATGTGCGCGACGACATCTTCGATCCCGAAACTTGGCTGGTGAAGCCGGAGAACTACCATCCCATCGGCCGCATGCAGAGCCCACACTGGTATTGCCACACGCGAGACATGTTTGAGCTGAGAAGGCCGAGGTGAATCGGGCATTATCTTGAAACACCTGCAAAGAGAAAGTGCCTATGATTGAGGCTGGACTCAATCAACACTTCGACAATTCGCGTCTGTATCAGCAATTGATGATTACTGTGAAGCAAGCTCCTGCGCCTGCGGTTGACGAGGCGTGTTTTCCAGGAGGGTCGGTTCCTCCAATTGCTGATCGCTTGGAGCTGCCTCAAGGTCACGGAATTTCCGCGCAGTGACCAACACGCGGGTTTCGAGGCTGTTGAGTGCTTTGTTGTAGCAATCCACCGCAGAACCGAGGCCTTTGCCGAGGCGCTGGAAGTGGTCTCCCATGGTGCAGAGGCGCTCGTAAAGCTCACGGCCTAGAGCGCTGATCTCTTTTGCATTCTTCGCCAACGCCTCTGTCCGCCAACCGTAGGCCACAGCACGAAGCAGAGCGATGAGCGTTGTCGGCGTGGCGAGGATGACTTTGTTCTCAACTCCCGCCTCAATGAGTGAGGGATCCTTCTCCAGAGCGGCGCTAAAGAACATTTCTCCGGGCAGAAAAAGCACGACAAACTCCGGGCTGGGTTCGAACTGTTCCCAGTAAGACTTCTGGCCGAGCAACTTCATATGCTCACGGACAGCGCGTGCATGCCCCGCCAGCGCAGCCTCGCGTGCGCCATCGTCTTGTGCCTCTGCGGCGGCGAGATAGTGCAGGAGTGGTGTCTTCGCATCGACGACGAGATTTTTCCCACCAGGAAGTCGCACGACCATGTCTGGACGCAAACGGCCTTCGTCGGTGGTCGTGCTGACTTCGAGATTAAAATCGCAATGCTCTATCATGCCACTGATCTCTGCTACGCGGCGAAGCTGCATTTCTCCCCATTGCCCGCGTGCCTTGGGCTGACGCAGTGCGGAGACAAGGTGGGCGGTCTCTGTTTTAAGCGCGATGTGGGTGTCCTTGAGATTTGCGACCTGGCCGAGAAGTTCACTGTAGGCGACCATTCTTGCTTTTTCGAGCTGATGGATTTTTTCGTCCACGTTCTTCAATGACTCTGCTACCGGCTTCACGAGCTGGTTGATCGCCTGTTGGCGTAGTTCGAGATCGCCCTTCGCCGTCTCTTGATGTTTTTCAAAATTGGCCTTCGCGAGTTCGAGAAAAGATTGCTGGCTATGACGCAGCGTATCGGCAGAAAGTGCTTTGAAGGTATCGGTAAGGCGCGCCTCCGCCTGTTGTAGCAGCTCTTGCTTTTCCTGAGCAGTGCGCTGCTCATCTGCAAGTGCCGTCTCAAGCGAGGCATTCGTTACAAGCAGTTCGCGCTCATGCGCTTCCCTGGTAGTGATGCTCAGTTCAAGATTCGTGATCGTTACCTGCAAGGCGTCGAAAGTTTGTTTTGCACTCGTTAGTTTCTCCTGAAAGACGGCTGTGGAGATTTGCTGTCTTTGGTGAAAATACAGTGCGGCGAGAGCGAACCCTAGCAGGAGTGCGAGCGCACGATAAAGCCATTCCAATTGTTCCGGCGTGAGATTATCCATGATTCAGGTTCCCATACTTAGCAGTCCGACTGGATGTGCTCAAGCATCTTACACGGTGTGCCCACCAACCCTTCCGGGATTCGGAGGAACGCACACGCGTTCTGCTACAACCTTGAACTCACTTCGCCGGGAGCCACTGGGCGGCGTCGATGATGACGTGGCCGGTGGTGGCTTCGTTGCGGATTTCGAGCCAGCCGGTTTTGCCTTTTTCGAAACGGAAGGTGCCGAGGGGAATGAGCACATCCTTCTCGGGGGCTTTCTTCTTCTGGTTCACGATGACCTTCTCCTCACCATCGGCGTGGTGGATGATGACAGGGACGGATTCGGCGCGGTTCGCGAGGGCGGTGTAGGTGATGGCGACGCGGTATTGACCTGCGGCAGGGAGATTGGGTGTGAAGCGGGCTTTTTGCTCGCCTTTGAGGCTGTCGCTGTCGTGGCGGTAACCTTCGCCGACGAAGCCGGGCGTGGTGTGGCCGATGGAGCTGAAGCCGGTGAGTTCCGCTTCCATGTCATCGACGACGATGCCGCCGAGTTTTTCCTTGGTGATGGAAACATGCTCGGGCATGGGCGGGGACTCGAAATCGAGCATCTGGCCGTCGGCGAGGAGCTTTTCTTTGAGCTTGGCGAGGTCGATCTGCTGGAGGTCTTTGCCCGAATCAATGGCGATGACGGCGGCGGTGGCGGCGCTTTGGCCCATGACCATGAAGACGGGCTCCATGCGGATGCTGCCGTAGGCGATGTGGCTGGCGCTGAGGCAGACGGGCACGAGGAGGTTGGTGCATTCCCCAGCCTTCGGCGTGATGCTGCGGTAGCTGATGGGGTAGGGGCGGGTGCCGATCTGGATGTCGCCCTCGTTGCGCACAAAGCCTTCCTTGGTGATGTAGCGCTGCACGTTGTGGCTGTCCATGTTGTACGCGCCCATGCCGACGCTGTCCTCGACGATCTCGCGGCGTTTACAGTTCTTCTCGCTCATGACGTAACCGCCGATCATGCGGCGTGCCTCGCGCACATACATCTGGCGCGGCCAATGGCCGTTGTCGGCGAACTCATCCTTGGCGAGGCCGAGTTTCTGGAAGGCGGCGCGGATTTGCTCAGGCACACGCGGATGGTACGCGTAGGTCCACATGAGGCCTTTCTGCCAGTCTTCGTGCGCCTGCCAAATCTTCGCGCGTGTGGCGTAATCGGCGTCGGGATAGTCGAAATTCTGCCCGATGAAGTCGGTGCTGACGGCGAAGTTGTTGTTGGTGTCGGTTTTGCGATTCGGCATCCAGCTTGGAGCCCAGGAGATGCGCGCGTCACCGGCCTCGACATTGCGCAGGGCCAGTTCAAACCACTTCTCGTCGTAGTTGGCAGGCTTTTCCCAGTCACGGCGATTTTCCGGCACATCCGTGGTACACATGCGAAAGTTGTAGGCTTGGAGCTTGCGGTCGCCGGTTTCGTCCTCGCCAATGTCGCCTGGATCAATGCCAGGAAGCACGCCGCTGCTCGGATCGCCCGGTTTCACATACGGATCGACGTTTTTGATGAACTGGTGATGCACCGTCTTCACCTTCTGCACGCCGTTGATGGTTTCGCCATACATCGCGTTCGCCTCACGGCCAACGGCGTAGCTCACACCTGCCTTCGCCATCAAATCGCCCTCGTAAGTGGCGTCGATGAACATAGGGCCTTCAAACTCACGTCCACTCTCCATCACAATCTTGACAATTCTTGACCCTTTCTTGACAACGCCCTTCTTCAAATCAAGTCGCTCGCTGAAGACGACGGTGACCTTGTCCTTCACGGTGGCGAGCATGGCGTCGTAGATCTCGGTCGCGGCGTGTGGTTCGAAGGTCCACATGGTGTCCTCGCTGCCAGTGTTGCCGTGGGGCTTCTTGGCGTAGTATTCCTCGCGCGTCTGCTGCTTCCACTTCGCGGCATCGCTGTAGTACTTGAAGACGTTGGCGTAAAACTCACGCGACATGCCGCCGATGGCCTTCTTGTTGCCGATGTCCGTCGCGCCGAGACCGCCGGTGGTCAGGCCGCCGAGGAATTTTGTCGGTTCGATGAGCACGGCCGTTTTGCCCATGCGCGCGGCTTGGATGGCGGCGGTGATGCCACCGGAACTGCCTCCATAGACGACAATGTCATACGAATCGGCCGCAGCGAGCGGGCTGACGGCTGCGAGCGTGGAAAGCAGGAGGGCAGGGAGAAGCTTCATGGTAGTGCATCCCAGCGCAGACGGGGAGGTTTTGCAACTGCGGCGATGATTTGAGCGGCATTGTGAAAAAGAATCGAATAGTCTTCCAATGGCCTCGTCTGACTGCAGGACAAGATTCACCCCCCCCACCCCATGAAGACATCTCTCGTTCGTGCGCTGCCCTTTGGAACTTTGCTGCTGAGCTTTACCCTGACTTCTTGTGTTGACCCCTATGGCTACGGATACGGCCCCGGTGGCTATGGCGGTGGTGGTTACGGTCGTCCTCCGGCCCAAGGTGCGGTGACGGGCGCTCTGCTCGGTGCTGCCGCAGGTGGCATCATCGGCAATCAGAGCCGTCGTGGTCTCGAAGGTGCGGCCATCGGTGGTCTGCTCGGAGCGTTGGCCGGCGGGGCGCTCCAAAACAGCCGCCAGCAGCGCTACAGCCAGCCGAACTGCAATCCCGGCTACAGCCGTGGCTACAGTCGAAACTACAACTCCGATCCCCCAAATTACAATTCTGACCCCCCGAATTACAATTCCGACTACAACCGCGGTTGGAGACCTTCCAGCTACAATCCCTACGCGTTTGGCAACTGGCAGTAAAAGTCAGTTATGACGGGTGTTTGAGTCGCGGCGGTTTTCCCGTCGCGATTCTTTTTTATACGCATCATGTCCCCCACGCTGCTGCTTCTGACTCCGCCTATCGCGCTCCTGGCCCTTTCCACCGCACGCTGGTCCTGGCTCTCGCAATAGATCACCAGCCATGCGATAAAGACTGGGGCTGCGAATATGTCGTCTTTGCGCTCGGTTTGGGCATGTTCTGGAGCCGCACGTTTCTCTACCGGAATGGCCGCGCGAGGCGCTTCGCACGGAGTTTTTATCAAGGTGGGCATTGTCCTGCTCTGGGCGGTGATTCTGCTGCCTGGATGATTTGAGCAGCAGTGTGAAAAAGAATTGAATAGCCGATAGGCATCGTCGTCCGTATCTAGGACAAGAATCACACCGCTCATGAAGACATCTCTCATTCGCACGCTCACCTTTGGATCTTTGATGCTGACTTTCACTCTGGCATCCTGCGTTGATCCGTATGGCTACGGTCCTGGTCCCGGTTACGGCGGTCATGGGGTTCGCCACGGGCGGAACTACAATTCCGATCCCCGGAATTACAACTCGGATCCTCCGAACTACAATTCCGACCCTCCAAATTACAACTCGGATCGCCCGAATTACAATTCCGACCCCCCGAACTACAACTCGGATCCTCCGAATTACAATTCCGATCCCCCAAACTACAATTCCGATTCTCGTCGGATCTGGAGACCCTCCAGATAGAAAACGTGATCGCTCGGCAACTGGCAGTAAAATAACAGTCACAGCAGGCGTTTGAATCGCGGCGGTTTTCCCGCCGCGATTTTTTTTATACCCAACATGTCTGCCAACGCCGCCGCTTCCGATTCCGCTTATCCCTCCCCCGGCCCCTCCACCGCTCGCTGGTGGCAAAACGAAGACTGGCTCGCGGTCTTGGCCGCGCTGCCGATCTTGATCGCGGTGGCGAATGGCTGGAGCCCGAAGATGCCATCGCTGGGCTGGACTGGCGCAGCGGATGCCGCGAAGGCATTTTCAGCGGACAATCTCGCGTTGAGCGGGGTGTTGCTGGCGGTGTTTCTCAGCATCTCGGTGCTCGCGCTGAGTGCCTCGCTTGGTAAACGAGCCCTTTCATTCCTCGGCGGCGCGGTGGTGGTGTTTGTGCTGGCTTGGTTCTCACAATGGATCGCCAATCATGCCGGGATTAAGGCCTGGGGCCTCGAATACGTCGTGTTTGCGCTCGGTTTGGGCATGCTGTGGAGTCACACGCTGCCGGTGCCGGAATGGCTGCGCGAGGCGGTGCGCACGGAGTTTTTCATCAAGGTTGGCATTGTGCTGCTCGGGGCCTCGATCCTGCTGCAAGAGATGATGAAGGCGGGATTGCCCGGCCTGATTCAGGGAGCGCTCGTCATTCCGGTGGTGTGGTATGCGTGTTTCTTCATCGGCCGGAAGTTAAAGGTGGATGACGAGTTCGGTGTGATGCTTTCGACGGCTGTGTCGATCTGCGGCGTGTCAGCGGCCATCGCGGCCTGCGGCGCGATCCAGGGCGACCGCAAGAAGCTCTCTTATGTGACCTCCATTGTGCTGCTGTGCGCGGTGCCCATGATGATCCTGATGCCCATGGCGGTGCAGAAACTCGGTTTGTCCGAAGCCGTGGGCGGCGCGTGGATCGGCGGCACGCTCGACACCAGCGGCTCCGTGGCTGCGGCGACCGAGCAGGTGGGCAAAGACGCCACGAAAGTCGGCGTGATCGTCAAACTCTCGCAAAACGTGCTGATCGGCGTGGCGGCCTTCGTCTTGTCCGTGTGGTGGACGATGCGCGGTGGCAAGGATGGTGCGACCAAGGGCCAGAAGCCGTCCATCGGTGTGATTTGGGAGCGTTTTCCGAAATTTGTGATCGGCTTCGTGATCGCCTCCATCGTGTTCTCGTATTTCGTTCCGACATCTGTAGCCGAAGCGGCCAGCAAGCCGCTCAAAGGCCTGCGTGAAGTGTGGTTTGCCGCCGCATTCGTCTGCATCGGACTGGAGACGAGGCTTGGGGAGCTGTTCAAGCTCGGTGGAGGCCGTCCTGCCATCGCTTTCCTCGGCGGTCAGGTCTTCAATATTGCCTGGACGCTGTTGCTGGCTCTGTGGCTTTTCGGCAAGTGATCAGATTTCAAACGAGACCGTTTCGCGGGAGCGTTCCTTCTCGATGATCTGCGCCACAGTGTGTTCAGCGAACCACTGAACCACCTGATCACGCAAACCGCTGAAAACTTGCCCGAGAGCGTCATGATCGGCACCAGGCAGCGGATCGAAGGGGCCGTCGAACAGCGTGATGACCTCGCCCAGCGTGATGCGGGTCGGATGGGTGACGAGCTGGTAGCCGCCGCCCACGCCGCGCTTGCTGCGCAGCAGGCCGCCGTTTTTGAGGGCAAGCAGGATTTGTTCGAGAAACTTTAACGGGATGCGCTCATTGCTGGCCAGATCCTGGATGGAGAAATTCGTCCCCTCGCGCTCACGTCCCATCGCCACGAGGGCGCGGAGGGCGTATTCGGCTTTTTTCGAGAGTTTCATGGGCGGGACAGGAGCGCTATCGGAACATCAAACCATCGTCGGCGCAAACTGCGATTTGCCGCCGGGGTGATTCCGCGTCATTCATCGTGCCCTATCCGCATGAGCGACGATTTTTTTGCCCCCACACCCCCGGAGCAGCCTCGTGCCGCTGTGGCGGTGCATCATGCGGGCGCGCCGCTGGCCGCGCGCATGCGGCCTCGCACGCTGGATGAGTATGTCGGCCAGCAGCATATCCTGGCGGAAGGCAAACTGCTGCGTCGTGCGGTGCAGGCGGATCGTTTCTCCTCGCTCATCCTCTACGGCCCGCCGGGTGTCGGTAAGACGACGCTGGCCCACATCATCTCGCAGGAGACGAAATCGCGTTTCGTCACGCTCAGCGGTGTGGAAAGCAGCGTGGCGGACATTCGCAAGGAGGCGGAGCATGCTTCGCAGCACCAGCGGCTCTACAACAAGACGACGATCCTCTTTGTGGATGAGATCCATCGCTTCAACAAGGCGCAGCAGGATGTGCTGTTGCCACATGTGGAGCGTGGAACGCTGCGTTTCATCGGGGCGACGACGCACAACCCGTTCTTTTATGTGAACAGCCCGCTTGTGAGTCGCTCGCAAGTCTTCACGCTGGAGCCGCTGGGAATCGCCGACCTCGAATCGCTCATGGATCGCGCTTTGAGCGATGTGGAGCGCGGTTTGGGCAACATGAAGGCAAGGATTGAGCCGGCTGCGCGTCATCACCTCGCCACCGTGGCCGATGGCGATGCGCGGCGCTGCCTGAATGCCCTCGAATTGGCCGTGCTCTCAACGCAACCGGACGCGGCGGGCGAAATCGTCATCACTCTGGCCGCCGCCGAGGAGTCTGTGCAGCAAAAGACCGTCGTTTACGATGGCGATGGCGACGCGCACTACGACACGATCAGCGCCTTCATCAAAAGCATGCGCGCCTCCGATCCCGACGCGGCTCTCTACTGGCTGGCGAAAATGCTCTACGCCGGGGAGGACATCCGCTTTATTGCCCGGCGCATCGTCATCGCCGCTAGCGAGGACATCGGCATGGCCGACAGCAATGCGCTGCGTGTGGCCGTGGCCGCTCAGCAGGCCGTTGAATTCATCGGCATGCCCGAGGCACGCATCATCCTGGCCCACGCGACGATTTACAATGCCACAGCGCCCAAGAGCAACCGGGCCTACACCGCCATCGACGCCGCCCTGGAGGACGTGAAAAACGGCCGCACGCTGCCGGTGCCGAAACACCTGCGGGACGCGCATCACAAGAAAGCCGCGAAGGAATTCGGCCACGGGGAAGGCTACCTCTACCCGCACAACTACGAGGGCGGTTTCGTTCCCCAGCGCTGCCTGGAAGGCGGCAAGCAGTATTACGACCCCACCGCGAACGGGTTGGAAGCCCGGATCAAAGAGCGCTTGGATCACTGGCGGAAGCTCTGGGAAGACCAAGGGAGCGTCGAATAATCGCCGGATGGGCAAGCTTGGAGGCTGGAAGCTCAAACCTTATCAGCCAATCTTGCTGCAGTGGCTATGATTATTTAAATTTATTAATCTTTAAAAGTCTATAAATTATGTTTTTTATATTGAGGATGTATGAAAATTACGGTAATGTTTTCGTAAATCCAAAAAAATCCAGCCATGTACAACTCACGTTTGATCACATCTGGCCTGTGTGTCGCCCTTGCGACCACTCTTTCTTCCTGCGCTCTGCCCAAGCAACCGCTGCTCACCTACTGGAAGGAAATGCGACAGAAAAATGCCGCTCCCCTCGAAACAGGGAAGCAATACGAGGTGCGTAAAGCACTCGCGACGAACATCCCGTTCCGCCCGAGCGAGATCAAAAGCTACACCTTTGTGTTCGAAGCCCCCAAGCCGCCGCTGATGATCGCCTCGAATTTGCATCGCAATTCTCAGATGCGCGTGCGTACCACGGCCTACACGCATGATGAAAGCGATCACATCATCTACGGCGTGAAGAATGCCATCGGCACGAATTTGAAGTTCGGCAGCGTGCGCAGCGCAGCCGCCGATTGGTCGCGTTTCCCTGTGGGCACGAAGTTCCGCATCGCCGGTCAGCCCAATGTGGTTTACGAAGTCGATGATTACGGTAGCGCACTCGTTGGCACCGGTACCATCGATCTCTACAAACCCAGCCAGTCCATGATGAATGACTGGGGCGTGCGCCATGTGGATATCGAGGTCATTCAATGGGGATCCTACGAGCGCAGCATGCAGCTCATGCGCGACCGCACGAAGTGGAAGCACGTCCGCTCCATGATGGAGGGCATAGAGGCTCGTCTGCGCACCGCGGGACTGCCAGAGGGCAAACATCCCGTCACCGCGTCACTGTAAATCGGCGCGATAGGGAAATAGGGCGATATTCCGCAGTATGTGCGTCGTTAGAAAACGCACACATGCGTGCCGTCCTCTTTCTGAGCCTCCTGCTCACTGCCAGTTTCAGCCAGGCCCAGAACAAACCAGGAGCGCAACCGACCGTCACGCCGCGCCAAATTGCGGCGGCCTTGATGACAGCAACCCAGCCTGCGGAGGAAAAAGCGCTGCATGACAAAGTCGTGCGCCTCTTTGGCATCAACAATCTCACGCAGGGCAGGGCCGGAGCGAAGATCGAGGCCACCACTGTCGCCTGGGCCGTCATCGACCCCAAGCCTGCCCGTGTCGTGCAGCAGGATGGCGCTCTGATTGGCGAAATGATCGCGCTTGGTGGGGATGGCCTCCAAGTGCTCGTGGCAGACATGCCGAACTTCACCGAGTTCGGCTACCGCGTCGAATCCGAAGGCATGCCGCGCCTCGCAGGCACCGTGCATGTGGAGCATTTCGATTACACCGCCGACAGCCAGCCACAGAAAAACGTGCCGCAGGGCAGGCTGGAGAAGTTTGAATGGACAACGAGCAAGGTCTTTCTCGAAACCGTGCGCGATGTCACGGTGTATTTGCCCGCAGACTTCAAACCCGGCGAGGAAACCTGCCTCATGGTCTGGCAGGACGGCTCCCGCCATGTTGATCCCAATGGTCCCATGCGCGCTTCCGTCGTCTTCGACAATCTCATCCACAAAAAGGAGATGCCACGCACCGTCGGCGTCTTCATCGACCCAGGTCGCAAGCCCAAGCAGAAGCGGGGTGAAAAAGCCGGGAACCGCAGTTTCGAGTACGACTCCCTGGGTGATGCCTACGCCCGCTTCCTCATTGATGAAATCCTGCCTGAGGTCGAAAAGCGTTATCAGACCAAGTTCCGATCTCAGCCCGAGGCCTGGGCCATCGCCGGCGGATCTTCCGGCGGCATCTGCTCCTTCACCGTCGCGTGGGAGAGGCCGGACAAGTTCCGCAAGGTGCTCTGCTGGGTCGGCACTTTCGTCGATATTCGCGGCGGAAATCACTACCCGTATCTGGTGCGCATCACCGAGCGCAAACCCGTCCGCGTTTATCTGCTCGATGGCGAAAACGATCTCGACAACAAATTCGGCAACTGGCCTCTCGCCAACAAGATGATGGCCGCGTCGCTCAAATACATGAACTACGACTTCTGCATCGACTGGACCCAGTGCTTCCACGGCAGCAAAGGCATGGCCCCGAACCTGCCTGAGGCACTGCGTTGGCTGTGGCGCGATGTGAAGTGATCCGCATCACCTTGATGAGACGATGTGCTTCTCCAATGGCAGCACATCCTCCAATTGCTCCGCCTTTGCCAGATCACGGGGCGTGATCATTTCACGCTCCAGCGGAATCGGATCTCCCGCGATGGCGCGGATGACCTGCTCATGCGGACGCCAGTCCAAGTCGCCGAGTTTGACCGTCTTGCCCAAGCTCTTCCCGCTGGCTTCTTTGAAGCCTTTGTAGATCAGCTCGGAGCAGTAAATCTTCTCATCATCCAGCTCATACTGGATGTCATACGGCAACCCGATGAATTTTTCCGCCGCGGTGATCATTGCCGCCACCTTCGGCTGAAAGTCGGCCTTCAAACGGCAGACTGCGAACGCCTCTTCGCGTCCTTGGCCGATCCAGCGGTCCAGTCGTGTCACCCTCACCGGTCCGATTGCCTCCAGCACATGCCAGACACCGTCTTGCTTCACCACGATGCCGCAATGCGAGTAAGGTGAGTGCGTGCAGCCTTCGATGGCATCGATGACCGGAATGTGCGGCAGTGATTGAAACACGATGTCACCTTGTTTGGGCGTGTAACTGGTGATGGGGCCGGAGGAGGCACAGCCGGTGAGGAGAATGTAAATCGACAGCAGCAGGGAATGCTTCATGACGGAAGCTTACCCAACCATAGCCATGCCTGTCACGCCTATTTGCTGCCGATGAAGGTCAGCACATCGGCCACATCTTGCATGGTGAGCACGCTTTCGAGACCCTCGGGCATGATTGAGGTCGTCAGCGTCTTCATATCCTGAATATCCGAGCGCAGCACGACCATTTCAGCACCACCGGGCATGCGGATCGTGATGTTTCCTGGTGTTTCGGACGCAAGCTGGCCGACGATCATGGTCTTGTCCTTCTTGGTCACCTGCGTGGCCGCGTTGCGCTGCTCCACGGCACGGTTCGGATCAAAAATGGCCTCGATCAGCTGTTCACGCGGCTTGGTGACCACCGTCAGCAGATCAGGGCCGACTTCGATGCCCAGATCACGCACCTTGTGGCACACCATGCACAGTTTCTGGAAGACTGCGGCTCCGCGCTTCGCATCGCCGCCAAGTTTAACGACTTCAGTGATGTATTTGGCGACGACTTTCTGGCGGTTCGGGTTGTTGTTTGTGATCACGGGCAGCACGGCCACGGCGGGCGCTTTCTGCGGCGATTGCTTCAGCAACGGCTTTTCCACCTCGATAAACACATCGTCGGACGAAGTCCCCGTCGCTGTGAGCGCCGCTGCACGAACCTGCGGGGCCAGAGGTTGGATCGCCGCATGCAATTCATCCGATGTCATGCCGCCGAGCTGCATAATCGTGAACGCCGCCTGGATTTTCACCGCAGGCGCGGCGGTGAGCAGATTCTTCAATTCAGTGACGGCAGCCGCATCACCACGCTCAATCAACAACCGCTGCGCTGTGTCACGCATCCAGCCATTCGCTGAAGCCATCGCTTTGATCGGATCGGGCACTGTAGTCCCGCCTTGAGGCGGCCCGGTCCTCCCAATGCGATAAATCCGCCCTTTGTCCTCACCACCTCGCAAATCCAATCCCTTCGCGATTTCCGCCGGAATCCACTCCGGGTGCTCCAGCACGAGGCGGTACATGTCCACGACGTAAAGCGCGCCATCCGGGCCGGTGCGGGCCATGCTGGGACGGAACCAATTGTCCTCGCTGGCGATGAACTCACTCTCAGCGTCGCCAGGATGACGTTTACTGGTAATGTGAGCCCCATCGTAGCTCAAAACCTCGCGATGCACGAGGTTGTTGGCCGGTTCGCAGATGAACATCACGTTTTCGCCATCAGCGCCGAAGGTTGTGTCACGAAACGGCATGGGCGAGCAGCCGGAGGTCAGCGTGTTGACCGCGCTGCCTTGATTGAACCGCCGCACCGGCGGACTGGCCGGAAAAACACGCTTCTCGCCATTCAAATCGCCTCGCACTGACTTCGCCACGATTTCGGGATGGCGTTCCAGATGACGAAACGGCAGCCAGTAGTGCCAGCCGATCGTGGCGTTGTTGTTGCCGAACCAGTTGCCGAAATCATCGCGCCACTTGCCATACTGGCTGCGACCGCCTTCGAGTGCGAACTCGCCCGTGCGCGGGTCGAAGCGGAAGTCATTCGTGCCGAGCGCATTTATTTTGCCCGTCTTCACGCAAGTGATGTCGCCGCCGCTGTCGCCATTTGCGCCATAGAACCAGCCGTCGAGTCCCCAGCAGAAGCCGTTCACGAGGTGCTGAGGATTGCCGGCGGTGAAACCGGAGAACCACGTTTCACGTTTGTCGCACTTGCCATCGCCATCCGTGTCTTCGGCGAAGAAGATGTCCGGGATGTTGGCGATGATGACCCCGTTTTTCCACGGCGCGAGTCCGGTGGGATGCTTCAGGCCGTCGAGAAACAGCGATGCCTTGTCATAAACACCGTCGCCATCCGTGTCCGTGAGGATTTTGACGCGGCCCGCCTGCAAGTCAGAGACTTTGTCCTGCCCCATGCTGCCATCCTTGGTTTTCTCACCGGGCGCGAAGGGGTAATCACCCATTTCCACGACCCACATGCGGCCTTTGGCATCCCAATTGATGAACACGGGGTCTTGCACGAGCGGTTCGTGCGCCACCAGCATCGCTTCAAAGCCAGGCTTCAGCTTCATCGCCTTCAGTGAATCCTGCGGAGATCTTGGCGCGGGTCCGGGCACTTTGAGCAGTTCAGAGAAGGGGATGCGCTGCTTCGTTGCCTCGATCCACATCGCGCCATCGCGAAACGTGACGCCCAGATCGCGGCCATTCGCGTCAACGATCAGCGGTAAGCTGTTCGCGTCGACCGCCTTGCCCTCCCGCATCACTTGCGACCAGCCTTCGTCCCATTGCAGGTTCGCCTTGGCCCGCTCTTTTGGCACAAAGAGAAAGACGCCGTATTCGTGTGGATTGGAGACCACGATGTCCTCGTGGCCGTCGCCATTCAGATCGACAAAACGCACGCCATTGTCGTGGCCTTCAGCGTCCTGAAGCCGGGCTGTCTCAGGAAGGGGCTGGTACCGTAGTTTTTCAGGAATCTCGACGGCTGCTAGGCGGCCCAAAGAGGAGGTAAGAAGCAAAAAAGTGCGGATGAGACGGAGCATGGCGCAGGAGAGAGGCAAACCAACGTCCGGCGCACTCCTCTTCCTTTGCGTTGAATGCGAATTTTGTCCGCAAAATCCGGGCAGCTTCAAGCAAGGCATGCCGAGCACGGAAAACGGGGGTGCGCTCTATTGCGCCAACAATGGAAGTCTTCGCTGTCACCATCTTCATGAGCCTCGCGTTCGCCGTGCTGTTTGCGGTGCTGTTTTTTGCCGAGCGCTCGCAGAGGCGGGACCGCAGCATCGAGCAGGACGCCCTGCTGCCGCTCGATGACGGCGCTCCAGCTCCCTCCCGCCGCCAAACTCCGCTTTCCTAATTTCCCTTCGCCCCCCTCTATGACCACCAACGCCTCCAAGATCACCATCGAGTTCGATGACCGCACCGTCCGGCGCTTCATGATTGCCTCCATCATCTGGGGCATCGTGGGCATGCTGGCGGGCGTCTTCATCGCCTCGCAGTTGAACTTCCATCAGCTCAATCTGGCCTCCTGGCTCAGTTTTGGCCGTCTGCGTCCGCTGCACACGAACGCGGTGATCTTCGCCTTCGTGGGGAACATGATGTTCGCTGGCATCTACTACTCGACGCAGCGTCTGTGCAAGGCGCGTACGGCGTCGGATATGCTCTCCAACATCCACTTCTGGGGCTGGCAGCTCATCATTGTGGCGGCGGCGATCACGCTGCCGCTGGGGCTCACGCGTGGTCAGGAATACGCCGAACTGATCTGGCCGATCAACATCGCCGTGGCGCTGATCTGGGTCGTCTTTTCTGTGAACTTCTTCTGGACGCTGGCGAAACGCAACGAGCCCTCCCTCTACGTGGCGCTGTGGTTCTACATCGCCACCATCATCACCATCGCGATGCTTTACATCGTGAACCATCTGTCGATCCCGACGAGCTGGACGCACAGCTACACGATCTTTGCCGGGGTGCAGAACGGGCTGGTGCAGTGGTGGTACGGGCACAACGCCGTGGCCTTCTTCCTCACGACGCCGATTCTGGGCATCATGTACTACTTCCTGCCGAAGGCGGCGGAGCGTCCGGTGTATTCCTACCGTCTGTCCATCGTTCACTTCTGGTCGCTGGTGTTCATCTACATCTGGGCCGGCCCGCACCACCTGCTGAATACCGCGCTGCCGAAATGGCTGCAGATGCTGGGCACGTTTTTCAGCCTCATGCTGTGGGCGCCGAGCTGGGGCGGCATGCTCAACGGCCTTCTCACGCTGCGTGGCGCGTGGGACAAGCTGCGCACCGATCCCGTGATCAAGTTCTTCGTCGCCGCCGTTACGTTTTACGGCATGTCCACCTTTGAAGGGCCGCTGCTCTCCATCCGTGCGGTCAATGCGCTCTCGCATTACTCGGACTGGACCATCGGCCATGTGCATGCCGGTGCGATGGGCTGGAACGGCTTCATGGCCGCGGGCATGTTCTACTGGCTCACGCCTAGGCTCTACGGCGCGAAGCTGTACTCGACGAGCTGGGCGAACTTCCACTTCTGGATCGGCACCATCGGCATCCTGATTTATGTCGCTGCGATGTGGTGGTCAGGAATCATGCAGGGCCTCATGCTGAATGCCACCACGCCTGACGGTCTGGCGCTGGTCTATCCGAACTTCATCGACACGCTGACCTCCATCCGCTTCTTGATGGGCTTCCGCATCATCGGCGGTTCCCTCTACCTGGCGGGCATGATCCTCATGGGCGTCAACATCTGGCTGACCATCCGCAAGGGCAGCCCGGTGAACGAGACCCGCGAAGTGGCCGTCATCGAACGCACGCAGCGCGACACGATGAGCCTGAAGGAGACCTTCCTCAATGATCCGATCGCCTGCATGTTCGCCGGGCTCCTTCTGGTGCTTGCCTGGCTCTTCCTGCCGCCCGGTGCCGACATCGCCGCGCTGGTTTGCGCGGGTGTGTTTGCTGTGCTGGCGGTGAAGCGGTTTCAAACGGGTCACAACCGCTGGTCGCAGTGGTATGAAAGCCTGCTGCACAACTGGCTGCCCTTCACGGTGCTCACCTTTGTGGCAGTGGCTCTCGGCGGTCTCATCCAGATCATCCCCACGGTCATGGTCAATCGTGCCACCAACGTCGAAGACCGCATCCAGCAGCCCTACACGCCGCTCGAACTCGCCGGACGTGACATCTACGTCAGCGAAGGTTGTTACAACTGCCACTCGCAAATGATCCGCACCATGCTGCCGGACGTGCTGCGCTACGGTGACTACAGCCGCCTCGGTGAGAGCATCTACGATCATCCCTTCCAATGGGGATCGAAGCGCACCGGTCCCGATCTCGCCCGCGAAGGCGGCAAATACCCACATAGCTGGCATTACGACCACATGAAGGATCCGCGCTCGATCTCGGTCGGCTCCAACATGCCGCCCTACACGCATCTCTTCACCGAGAAGTTCGACCAGAAGACGCTGTGGAAGAAGATCGCCGTCATGACGCAGCTTGGCGTTCCTTATCCAGCGATGACCGACACCGAGGTGAAGACCAAGGCGGTCGAGCAGGGCATCCAGATCGTCAAGGATCTCGAGACCCAGGGCCGCAGCGGTGCCCTGCCGGACACGAAGATCGTCGCCATCATCGCCTACCTGCAGAAACTCGGGAAATTCGACGTGCCAGATCTTGAGGGGAAACTCAGAGGCACACCAGCAGGCATACCGTTCCCGCTGAAACCCGGCATCCCTGACGGTTACCGCAGCTCCTCCGTCACGAAATAATCAAACACCCCGCAAACCATGTACAAACGCATCATCTACGACTCCGCGCTCGATTGGGTGCCCTACCTCGCCTTTGGCGTCACGGCGGCAGTGTTCCTAATCTTCATCGTGCGCGCCATCGGTCTGCGCAAAGACAGCGCCGCCAAAATGTCCCGCCTTCCCTTGGACGACTGATCTTCGCGACTTTCAACCCCGCCCTTCGACATGACACCCCAATCTCCCAACAACGGCCCCGTTCTCCGTGACCACACCTATGACGGCATTCAGGAGTACGATCAGAAACTGCCGAACTGGTGGCTCTTCACCTGGTACATCACCATGGTGTGGTTTGTGATCGCCTGGGTGGCCTACTACCAGCTCAGCCTCGGTGAATCCGGCGAGGAGCAGGTGGACAAGGCTCTCGCCAACATCCAGGCCGTCCAGCTCAAAGAGCTCGAAAAGCTCACTGACGACAAGCTCTGGGCCATGTCTCAGGACGACAAGATCGTGGGGGCCGGTGCCGCTACCTTTGCCACCACCTGCGTGGCTTGCCATGCGCCGGATCTCTCCGCACACATCAACGGCGTCAAGCTTCCTGGCCAGCCGCTCAACGACACCGAATGGAAACACGGCGGCAATCCGTTGCAGCTTCTCAGCATTGTCCGCAAAGGCGCGCCTGATCTCACCAAGGGCATGCCGCCATGGGAGCCGCAGCTCGGCCTGAATCGTGTGGTTGAAGTCGTCGCTTTCATTCTCAGCAAGCACAAGCAGGGCGAGCCCATCACGCTCTCCGCAGATTCACCTTTGAAGAAATAATTCGGACAGCATCCGCCTGACGCGCCAGGCACGGAAATGAAACCCAGCACCCCCACACTCGACTCACTCTCCACCATCCACGCCGACGGTTCGCGCAAATTCGTTCAACCGTCGGATGTTCATGGCCCCTTCACTTTCTGGAGACGAGTCGCGGCGCTGGTGCTGCTGGTCATCTATGTGGCGCTGCCGTGGATTCCGGTGAACGGCTTTCCCGCCGTCTTTCTCGATGTGCAGGAGCGCCGTTTCCATTTCTTTGGCCTCACGCTCGCCACCCAGGATCTCTGGATCGGCTTCTTCCTCGTCACCGGCCTCGCCTTTTCACTCTTCTACGTCACCTCGCTCTTCGGTCGCGTCTGGTGCGGCTGGACCTGCCCCTACACCGTGTTCATGGAGCAGCTCTATCGCCGCGTGGAGCGCTGGATCGACGGCGACGGCCCTGCGCGCCGCCAGCTCGAAGACGCGCCCTGGACGGCCTCCAAGATCGCCCGCCGTGTGTTCAAGCACGGGATCTTCATCCTCATCTCCGCCGTCATCGCCCACATCTTCCTCAGCTACTTTGTTTCGATCAAGTCGCTCTATGAGATGATGCAGCACTCGCCCGCGCATCATGCCAAGGCCTTCGGCGTCGTGCTCTTCCTCACCGGCGCGTTGTATTTCTCATTCAGTTGGTTCCGTGAGCAGTTCTGCATCATTCTCTGCCCCTATGGCCGCCTTCAATCCGCGCTCACGGACGACAACTCCGTAGTCATCGGCTACGACAAAAAACGCGGTGAGCCGCGTGGCAAAGCCACCGTCGAAAAACCGGCCGGCGATTGCATCGACTGCCGCCGCTGCGTGCAGGTCTGCCCCACCGGCATCGACATCCGCAACGGTCTCCAGTTGGAGTGCATCGGTTGCGCCGCCTGTGTCGATGCCTGCGACGACATCATGACCAAGCTCAAGCGTCCGAAAGGGCTCGTGCGCTACGACTCCTTCATCGGCCTCCAGGGCGGAAAAACACGGCTCGTTCGTCCTCGCACCATCTTCTACACCCTCATGCTGGTCGTCGGGGCAGTCGCCTTCAGCTTCGCCATCACGCGCATCTCGCCGCTGCGGGCCAGCGTCGTGCGCATGGGCGGGGCTTCGTTCTACGTCGATGCCGGAGTCATCCGCAATCAGTTCCAGCTCCGCATCATCAACAAGCGCAATGCCGAGTCCACCTACAAGATCGAACTCGTCGGTGCTGTGCCGGCTTCCTTGAAGATCATCGGTGTCGATCAAACCATCACGCTCCCGCCCATGGGCGAGGATTTGAAGACCCTCGTGCTCACCCTGCCGCAGGCCGACTTCAAAGAGCACTTCAAGTTCCGCATCAAAGTCACAGATGCCGCTCGTGGCGACAGCAGCGAGACCCGCGTCATGGAATACCTCGGCCCCGATCCGAAGGCCCCGCCTGCCGCTGCGCTCAACGCCAAAGACTTCATCCGCTAAACAGGGCTTCCTAACTCATCACCTTTACTTCTCCCGCCATGATTCCGAAATGCATCTCCAGCCGCCCTTGGCTCTTCGTGGCCGTCGCCTTCATCGGTTTCGTCTCTTGGTGGGTCTTTTTCATCACGCTCGCCATCAAAAACGCGCCGCCTGAGATTCCGCTCACCACTCGCACCGTCCATGCAGTCCATTGATACCAGCGCCGCCGCCTTTCTGGCCGGACTCGTCACCAGCGTCCACTGCGTGGCCATGTGCGGTCCGTTGTCCTGCTCCTGGGCGGTCACCGCCAAGTCTGGTGCGTCCAATTTCATGCGCGACACCGGCCTGTATCATGCCGGGAGGCTTGTTTCGTATGCCGTCGTCGGTTCCATCGCCGGTATGATAGGCATCATGCCCCTGAGCTTCTTCCAGCATGGTGCAGGCATCGTTTTGCCCTGGCTGCTCGTCATCGCCTTCGCCATCGTCGGCATGGGTTTGGAGACCTATCTGCCGAAGCCGCAATTCCTCCGCGCCGGAGTCCGCCGCATTCAGAGTTTCGCCTTCCGCATGCCAGGTGCCGCACGGGCTGGCCTGCTCGGCTTCGCCACACCACTGCTGCCCTGCGGCCCGCTTTATCTGATGTTCGCCCTCGCCATGGCCAACGGCTCCGCCATCAAAGGCGCCGAATTCGCCTTCGCCTTCGGTCTCGGCACGCTCCCACTCCTCTGGATCGCTCAAACCCAGCTCCACCTCATCGGTGGCAAAGTGCAGCCTCAGACCATGCGCAAAATCCAGCGCACCCTCGCCTTCACCGCCGCCCTCATCATGGCCTGGCGTCTTCGTGGCACCCTCGATTTCGGCAGCGACGCAATTCCAAGCTGCTGCCACGCGGTGATGTGAGATCCCCAGCTCCAACGGGGCTACGGAAGCCAGCCCAGGGCAAGCGAGCCTAAGCGAGTGCCGCCCTAGGTCCAGCGCATCAAAAGTGGGAAGCAAACCCGGTGTTACGCCACACGCCGCGCCTAACAGCAGCGCCTGCAACGCATTCCGCCACGCCATTGATGTGAACCGCGTTTTCATCACCATTTCATCCCCGCTTCATCAAGGTTTCACGCCGCTTTTCACCATGAGCGTCGATGAAACCACTGCTCATTCTCCTGCTCGGAGCCGCTTCAGTGCTGGCTCAAACCGAAAACCGCGTCACCGCCGCCACGCTCGATGAGAGCGAGGTGCGCATCACCTATGGCGAGCTCAAACGCCTCGTTGCCGCCACTTTACCGAAGGAAACACCGCCGGAACCGAAACCGCCGCCCGTGCCTGCCGCGTTGCTTTCGACGATCTACCGTCTCGATGCCAAGGCAGGCACGATCATCGCCGAGATGCAGGTGGAGAGCTTCGACGCCGCCTGGCATGCCATCCCTCTCGCAGGCGCGGTCTCGGGTGCGGTTTCGGTCGAACCCAAAGATTCACGCATCGTCGTCACCGAGGATCATCTTTGCCTCATCACCGACAAGACTGGTGCACAGACCGTGAAACTCACCTTCGCACTCGCGCATGAAGGGCAGGGGACCACGTTGCATCTCGCGGCGTCTCCGATCGCTTCGCTGGAGGTCAAAGAACTGCCGGAAAACAAAGTTCTGCACCTCCAACACGGCTCCACGACGAAAAACATCGTCCTAGCCGGAACAACCGCCCTGCCCGCCAGCGGCGGCGAAATCACCCTCACGCTCGAAGACGCCCGCACAGCCGCGCAAACATCTCCTGCCGGCTCCACTGACGACGCCATCGTCTCCACGGCCAGTTACACGACCCAAGTCGTCCGCGACGGCTCGGTTTTGACCGAAGGCTCGATCACCGTGCGTCACGATCAACCCGTGAAACTCGTTTTGCAGCTTCCCGAGGCCGCGAAACTTCTCCAATGCCACGTCAACGCCGATCCCGTGCGTCCCACGCTCGGCGAAGTGAATCGCATCGAGATCCCACTCGATGATCCCGCCACCGACGGAGCTGAGTCCGAGGTGAAGCTCTCCTTCACCTCCACCCTTACCGCCTTGCAGGCCGCCGAAGGCGAACTCGATCTCGCCCTGCCGCAGACACCGCTCTTTGCGAAGCAGATCGACTGGAACGTGCAACTCCCCACCGGCTACGACCTCACCTTCACCGGCAACGTCGATCCCATCACCGACAAAACCACCGCTCCCGGATTGTACCTCCGCAAATCCCTCTGCCGCGATCAACAACCCCAAGCCCGCATCACCTATCGCAAACGCACCAGCAACTAAGAACCACGAACCAGGAACAAATAACAAACACATGAAACTCACCCACCTCATCGCCATCGCCGTCATTTTCATCTGCACCAGCATCGCCTGGTGGCTCCTCGGCGGCGTCATCATGCACCGCACGAACCACGTCTCCTATCAAACGGGCGACAGCGTCAGCGGCCGCTGGGGGCCGCCACTGTTGCAAAAGCATCCCTCCGCGCGCTACACCTCGTCCAACGGCTCCAAAGTCATGCTTCAGCCTGCGAAAAGCGACGTGCAGGTCAAACTTGCCTACCAGCCGGTCAAAATGGGTCTGCTCTGGCACCGCACCTACGGCGTGCAGTTCGAAGGCGCTTACACCTTCACCAACACCACTGCCATCACCCAGACCTTGGACATCGACATTGAGCTGCCCTCCGGCAACACGCTGCTCGACAAGATCAACTTCACCCTCGGCACCGGCGAAAAAGCCCGCCGCTCAGTCGCCGCTCCCGAGCAAGGCGTCATCACCGACAGCGTGCAGCTTGCCCCTGGCGAAAGCATTCCCGTCACTGTGAGCTACGAATGCCGTGGCATGGATCAATGGCGCTACGCTTTTGCCGATGCCAGCCGCATCCGCGACTTCACGCTGACCATGAACACCGATTTCAGCGACGTGAACTTCCCCATCAGCTCACCCACCGATCGCAAGCCGGCAGGTGAGGGCATGCAGCTTGTTTGGAAATACGAAGACGCCATCTCCGCCCCCGGCATCGGCATGGAAATGCCGCGCGAGCTGAACGCCGGCCCCGTGGCATCGCAGATCTCGTTTTATGCGCCGCTTTCGCTGCTGCTGTTTTTCATGGTCGTCATCATCACCGTCATCTCACGCGGCGTGTCACTTCATCCGGTGAACTACTTCTTCCTCGCCGCCGGATTCTTCGCCTTCCCGCTGCTGTTCTCTTACATGCTTGATGTCGTCCCGGTGCATCTGAGCTTCGTCATCGCCGCGCTCGCCTCCTTGCTGCTCGTGTGCGGCTACCTGCGTGCTGTCGCAGGAGAATTTATCTTCCGCGTCGCCGTTGTCGCCCAAACCGCCTACATGGTGCTGTTCAGCTACAGCTTCTTTTTCAAAGGCCTCACCGGGCTCACTCTCACCGTTGGCGGCATCGTCACGCTCGGCGTTTTGATGGCCCTTACCGCCAAAGTGGACTGGAGTCAGAAACTCGGCGCGGTTTCGCCAAGACTTGCTTGATGTCTGCATGCCCGGATCGTTTAATCACCCACACCCGTCATGCCCACTCGCATCCTCGTCGTCGAAGACGAACCCTCCATCTGCGAAAACGTCGTCTATGCCCTCGAAGCCGATGGATTCGCGGTTACGACCGCCACCACGGGTCGCGACGCGTTGGAGCAGATGAAGTCGCAGACCTTCGATCTCATCATCCTCGATGTCGGTCTGCCGGACATGACGGGCTTCGAGGTGTGCCAAACGATCCGCAAGACACAGTCGTTGCCGATTCTCTTTCTCACCGCACGCTCCAGCGAAGTGGATCGTGTGGTGGGTTTGGAGATCGGGGGCGATGACTACGTCGTGAAACCTTTCAGCCCGCGCGAACTCGTCGCCCGCGTGCGTGCGATCCTGCGGCGTGTTTCAGCCACACCGCTGCCGCCGAACGGCCACGACGCCTCCATCCCGCTCGTCATCGACGACGTGCGCTGCCAGGCCATCTACTTTGGCACCGCCTTGAATCTCTCGCGTTATGAGTTCCGCATGCTGAAGGCCTTCGCCGCGCATCCGGGCCGCGTGTTCAGCCGCGAACAGCTCATGGATCACGCGTCCGAAGAACCAGACGCCTCCATGGAACGCACGGTGGACACGCACATCAAAACCCTGCGCTCCCGCATGCGCGGGGTGCGGTCGGCCATTGATCCCATCGTCACGCATCGCGGCATGGGCTACTCGTTGCTCGAAACCTGGCCTGACGCATGAGCCTGACCGCACGTTTCCTTCTCGGTTTCGCGCTCGTGGCCAGTGTGGGGCTGTTTGTGCTGTTCTCGCAGCTCATTCATCGAGTCGAGCGGCAGTATTTCGAGGCGGTGGAGGAGCCGATGGTCGATGTGGCGAACATCCTGGCCGAAATCTTCGCTGCCGATGCGAAGAACGGCGTTTTGGAACCGCAGGCCGTCGAAAAGGCCATCCGCGCCGCGCAACAGCGCCAGCTCAACGCGCAAATCTACAATCGCACCAAGACGCAGGTGGACATGCAGGTCTATGTCACTGATGCGCAAGGACGTGTGCTGTTCGACTCCGCCGGCATCGAGACGCCCGGAACGATCTCCAATCATCGCGATGTGAATCTCACGTTGATGGGCGAATACGGCGCACGCTCCTCTCGCACCAGTGAATACGACCCTCTTTCCGTCGTGATGTATGTCGGCGCGCCGATCCGGCAAAACGACCGAACCCTCGGCATGCTCAGTGTCGCCAAGCCGCAACGCGGCGTCCTCGCTTTTGTGTGGGAGACGGAGCGCTGGCTGAAATGGTCCATCGTCACCACCGTCGTCCTCATGCTGCTGGGCATCTACCTTGCTGCCCGCTGGGCCACCCGGCCGCTGGATGATCTGTCGCGCCATGCGCTCGCGGTGAGCCGTGGCGAGCGATCCACTTCGCCGCACATGCCGGGCCATCAAATGAAGACGCTTGCAACGGCGCTCGAAGACATGCGCGATGCGCTCGAAGGCCGCGAATACGTTGAGAACTACGTCCAGAGTCTCACGCACGAACTGAAAAGCCCCGTCGCCGCCATCCTTGGCGCCAGCGAGATTCTGCAAGGCGATGTGCCCGAGCCGAAGCGCGCCCGCTTTCTGCAAAACATCCGATCCGAAGCCGGGAGACTGCGTGACCTGCTGGAACGCCTGCTGCACCTCGCCGCGATAGAGAAGCAGAAAACGCTCGAAAATCGCGAGCCGGTAAACCTTCATGAGATGCTGTACCGCGCATGGGATCATCATGCGCTCATCGCTGCGGGCCGTGAAGTCAGCCTGCAACGTGAAATGACCGGCGATCACGTCATTCAAGGCGATCCGTGGCTCATCGAGCTGGCCGTGAGCAATCTCATCCAAAACGCCATCGACTTTGCGCCGAAAGGAAGCGCGATCAGCGTCCGCAGCTACCGCTTCGACTCGAATGTAGTGATCGAGATCGAGGATCGCGGCCCCGGCATTCCCGATTATGCGCGTGAGCGTGTGTTCGAGCGCTTCTACTCGCTGCCGCGCCCCGACACCGGCAAAAAGAGCACCGGCCTCGGCCTGTGCTTCGTCAAGGAAGTCGCGGAACTACATGGTGGCAGCGTGGAACTGACAAATCTTGAAAGCGGGCCGGGTGCGAAGGCGATGTTGATTCTTGCTGCCTAGTGGATGGCAGGTTTGACAATTCAGACCGGCTTCCCTAGTCTCGCGCGATCTCGCCAACCAATCATCATGAGCACACCCGAAGCCGGAAAGCCCGTTTACAACGTCAAGAACCCCTGCATCGCGAAAGTGAAGCGCATGTTCAACCTTTCCGGCCCGGACGCGCCCAAGCACACGGCGCACTATGAGATCGATCTCGCCGGTTCCGGTTTGGAATACACGCCGGGCGATTCCCTGGCCGTGCAACCCACGAACGATCCCGCGCTCGTCGATGACACGCTCAAGGCGCTCGGCTTCGCCGGTTCTGAAATTGTGAAGCATCCCAAAACGGCCGCTGACGTGCCAATCCGGCAGGCGTTGATCGAAGGCGCGCTCATCACCGAGATCGATAACAAATTGATCAAAGCCATCGTCGAGAAGACCGGCGGCAACACGCCACTCGCCGAGCTTTCGCAGCCGGAGAAGAAGGAGGAACTCAAAAACTATCTCTGGGGCCGCTTTGTGATCGACCTGCTGCTCGAAAACCCCGCCGCGAAGTTCACGCCCGAGGAATTTATGCTGACGCAGAAGAAGCTGAACATCCGCCTCTACTCGATCAGCAGCAGCCAGAAAGCGCACTCCGATGAAGTGCATCTCACCGTGGCCACCGTGCGCTACAACAGCCACGGCCGTGCCCGCAGTGGCGTGTGCTCGTCGTTCCTCGCTGAACGTGTGACACCGAACGAGACGCTGATCCCGTGCTTCGTGAACCACGGCAAAGGCTTCCGCCTGCCCGAACCTCACGAGGAGACGCCCATCATCATGTGCGGCCCCGGCACC